>JAFEES010000317.1 GCA_018240995.1 Pseudomonadota bacterium
CCCAGCGCCCAGGTGCCCACCAGCGTGGCCGGGCGTAGCGCCAGCGGGTTGCGTTGGCCCAGCGTCTCGGGCAGGCGCAGTGCCACCAGGGCCAGCGTGGCCACGGCATAGGCCGTGAGCACCAGCAGCGCAGCGCGCCAGCCCAGCCATTCGGTCAGCAGGCCGCCCAGCGGCGCGCACAGGCAGGCGATGAGACCCAGCCCGGTGAGTGCCTTGGACATGGCGCGCGCCCCCGCCAGCGGCGCATACAGGTCGCGCACGATGGCGCGCGCGCACATCACCACCGCGCCCATGGCCAGGCCCTGGGCCGTGCGCCAGACCACCAGCAGATCCATGGACGGCGCCAGCACCGCGCCCACCGAGGCCAGGCTGTACAGCCCCAGCCCGGCCAGCAATACCGGCCGGCGGCCAAAGCGATCCGACAGCGGCCCCCAGGCCAGCTGTGAGCAGCCAAAGGCCAGCAACAGCGCCGACAGCGTGAGCTGGCCCGCAGCCACGCTCGCGCCCAGGCCGCGCGTGAGCGCGGGCAGGGCGGGCAGGTACAGGTCGGTGGTGACGGGCTGGATGCTCAGCAGCAGCGCCAGCACCAGGATGGCCAGGCCGGGGGGCACGGCCTGCGCCTGCTGTGGGCCTACGGCGGCGGTCGGGACGGACATGATGCGCGCGAGGGTAGCAGAGTCTGACGTGCCGTGCAGGGCGTGCAGCTTTGGCTCAAATGCCGCGCTATTGCCCTGCATTCAGGCGCTGGAAGCTATGAAAAATATAGTCTTATGGACGCGTACTGGGTGCGCCGGCCCCGGCTGCCGCCGCGTTATTCCATTTCTAAATCACCCGTGTCGTTGTTGCTTCGCCTTGTCGTGCTACAGCACTGCCTGCGGCTTCGCGTCTAGGAGGCTGTCGGACTTGGGAATCGTCGGCTGCAAATTGTCCGCAGCGGCCCATTTTTCACCGTCTTTTTGCCCAATAGCTCGGCTATTGGGCTGCAAATCCGGCAAAAACTGTGCTCGCTGGGGCCAATTTTCGCTTTCGACGCCCCAAGTCCGACAGCCTCCTAGACACGAATGATTTGGAAACGGAATTACAGCGCCTTACGCAAACGCTTGGCGTAGCCGGCCAGCACCTCGGCCGGGGGCTCCTGGCGCGGCCAGGTCAGGGCCAGGCCGTCGTCCGCGTGGCGCGGCACCACGTGCATGTGAAAGTGGGCCACGGTCTGCCAGCCCGGTATGCCGTTGGCCTGCAGCAGGGTCAGGCCCGGCGGGTCGAAGGTGGCCTGTATGGCCCGCGCCACGCGGTGCGCGGTCTGCATCACGGCGGCGGCCTCTTCGGGCGTGGCGTCCAGCAGCGTGGCGGCGTGGCGCCTGGTGGCCACCAGCACATGGCCGGGCGTGACCTGGCCTATGTCCATGAAGGCGATGCTCAGTTCGTCCTCGAACACCCGGGCAGCGGGAATGCTGCCTTGCACCAGGCGGCAAAAGATGCATTGGCCGGGCGGCGAGGTATCGACAAACATGGGCATGGGGCGCTTCTCCGTGTTCGTGTGGCCAGGGACAAAAACAAGGGGCACGCGGCCATGAGCCGGCGTGCCCCAAGTGGGAGAGCTTAAACCGATCAGAAGCGGTGGCGCATGCCCACGCCGAAGCTGTTGCCCGTGGGTTGGCTGGTGATGCGGTCGTTCATGAACATGGCGTAGACATCGGTGCGCTTGGACAGGTAATAGTCATAGCCCACGGTGAAGGTCTTGCGGTCGCTGCTGCTGAAGTCGGTCTTGGCCCAGGAGGCGAGCAGGTTGCCGCCGCCCAGCGGCGCCGAGGCACCGACCTGCAGGGTCTTGGCCGTATTGGGGTTGTTGTCGGCCTTGGCCTGGCCATAGCTCAGGTAGGGCTTGACCACCTTGAAGTCGTAGGCGGCGGCCAGCATCCAGTCCTTCTTGGTCGTGCCCAGGTAGGTGTTGGGAACCGCCGGGTTGCTGATCTGGTCGCGCTCATAAAAGCCGGTGACCGTCAGCGGGCCGCCAAAGTAAAAGAAGTTGGCGCCGACGTTCTTCTTGCCGTTGTTGCCAGGCACCTCGCCAAACTGGTATTGCAGGTTGGCCTTGAAGCCGCTGATGTCGGGCGTGCTGTAGACAATCTGGTTGCTCCAGCCCGTGTCCGACGGCGTGGTGGCCTTCCAGCCGGAGGCGTTGAACAGCGGCACGTTCATGTGCAGGATCAGCGGCGAGAAGGTGAACGAGTCACCCAGCGGGTTGCCGATGACCGAGGGCAGGAAGTTGGGCGCCATCCAGCGGCCCAGCAACACCGAGCCGAAACCGCCCGACAGGCTGACATTGGCGTCGCGCGAGAAGAAGGGGTCGTCCTTGAAGCGGCCGGGCGTGCCAGTGTCGGCCTGGAAGAACGAGGTCAGCTGGAAGTTGGCCTTGAGCCCGCCGCCCAGGTCTTCCGTGCCCTTGAAGCCAAACCACGAGGTGGTCATGCCGCTGCTGTTGACCACCGCCTTGCGGCCGGCGTCGCCGGCCATCTTCATGGAGCCGGCATAGACGTCGACCAGGCCTGTGACCTGAACGGAGGATTGGGCGTGGGCGCCGGCGGCGCACAGCGCTGCGGCGGCAAGGGCTATCAGCTTGTGGTTCATGGGTTTGTCTCCGGCGTGGCCTGCATGCCCGGGAGGGCAGGCAGGCTTGCCTGGTGGGTTGTTGCACGGCGCCCGACCTGGCGCAAACGTGTCAGCGTGCCATTGTGTTGATGCGCAAGGCTTGCCGCCAGTTTTTTTGGCTTTTTGCGGGTGGAGTGTTGCGTGTATACAAAAAAGGCATGCAAAGCAGGGTTTGATCTGCTGATTCGTGGCGCCGCTATATTGATTTCGCTCAAAGCGCAAAAAACGGTATGTCGGCACAGTGGCGCCTATGTTCCCGATTCCGTCCTCCGACCAGTCCGTGCAGATCGAGGTGGCCACCGCGGGCGAAGTGCTGCGTCAGCGCCACCAGCAACCCGCCTCCGTGCTCTACCTGGATAGCGGCCGCGTGCTGCTGGGCGTGCGCGAAGACGGCGTGATGCGCCACCAGCTCGGCGTGGTCGAAGGGCCGTTTTGGCTCGACGCCGCCACGGCGCTGCTGGATCAGCCCTGCGCCGTGGACATGGTGGCCGACACGCGCGTGCAGCTGCGCCGCATGCCGCTGGAAGACTTCAAGCGCAGCTTTGACGACCTGCCGCAGCCGGCCCAGGCCCTGCTGCGCGACATGGCCACCGGCTACTGCCAGCAGACCGAGCTGGCCGT
>JAFEES010000318.1 GCA_018240995.1 Pseudomonadota bacterium
CGCCCGGCGATGTTCTCGCGCACCACGGCCTTGAACAACTCTTGCTTGCTGGGAAAATACAGGAACAGCGTGCCCTTGGAGACGCCGGCGCGCGCCGCCACTTCCTCCACCCGGGTGGCGGCGTAGCCCTTGTCCACGAACAGATCCAGCGCCGCGTCCAGCAGCTCGCGCGGCCGCGCGTCCTTGCGCCGGCCGCGCCGGAGCGGCTCTGTAGCGGGAAGGCAGGGGAGGGAGGCGCTCATGAACTTACTGACTTGCGGGTTAGTAATGTAACAACTTCCTGCTGAATGCGTCAACATGCATCATCGCTGTCGCTGCCCCACAGTGTTTTTATGATGCGTTTTTCAGGAGTGTTCCATGTCCGCTGATTTGCAAAGCATCACCCTGGCCGGCGGCTGTTTTTGGTGCCTTGATGCCGTATTCACGCGCGTGCGCGGCGTGACCGCCGTGCAAAGCGGCTACGCCAACGGCGCCGTGGCCCACCCCAGCTATGAGCAGGTGTGCACCGGCCACACTGGTCATGCGGAGGCCGTGCGCCTGAGCTTCGACCCGTCTGTGATCGGGTTGCGCGACATCCTGGAGATCTTCTTTGCCACGCACGACCCGACGACGCTGAACCGCCAGGGCAACGATGTCGGCACGCAGTACCGCAGCGGCATCTACTACAGCGACCCTGCGCACAAATCGGTGGCCGAGGATTTGCTGCGCCAACTGCAGCAGGAGCAGACCTTTGACGCGCCCATCGTCACCGAGCTGCAGCCCCTGGAGAACTTCTGGCCCGCTGAGCAATACCACCAGGATTATTTCAAGCTCAACCCGAACCAGGGCTACTGCAGCTATGTCGTGGCGCCCAAGGTGGCCAAGTTCCGCAAGGCCTTTGCGCAGCACCTGAAGGCCGGCGCCTGAGTTTGTTATCTTTGCAGGCTCCGCATTTTTTCGGCCCGTCCACGGCATGTCCCTGACCGTTTCGTTCCCGCCGCAGCTGCGCCGCCTCCTGGGCCTGGCCTGGCTGCTGCTGGCACTGCTGCTGGCACCCATGCTCGGGCGCATGCATCAGGTGCTGCACGCGCCGACGATAGGGCAGACGGTGCAGGGCGATGCGCACCCGCGGGCGCAGGACGACCCGGGCAGCGCCGGCCAGCAGGCGCTGGACATGCTGCATGCCCTGTTTGCCGGCCACAGCAGTGCCGACTGCCAGGTGCTGGATCAGCACACCCAGCTGGGCGCGGGCTTCAGCGCCTTTGCGCTGGCGCCTGTGACCGTGTCGCAGGCGGTGCCGTTGGGTGCGCCCCTGTGTGCGCCTGACACGC
Organism: Pseudomonadota bacterium; assembly: GCA_018240995.1. Lineage (GTDB taxonomy): Bacteria > Pseudomonadota > Gammaproteobacteria > Burkholderiales > Burkholderiaceae_C > Alicycliphilus. Next base: position 1,311 of record JAFEES010000318.1, read on the forward strand.
GCAGGGCGGCGGCCTTTCATGCGCGTGCACCGCCGCTGAACATTTGAGGCAGCCATTGCCTTGCGCGCCGGCGCCACTCGCCGGCGCGTGTTATTCATTCCATTTTTTATAGCTTCAAGTGCATGCTGGGCATGTGTTCGTGGCCACTTTTATTGCATTTATGCGGCCACGCGCGGCGCTGCCGTGCGTGCGCCACTCACCGGATCCACCGTTTCATGAACAAGTCTTTGAATTCGTTGCCCGCGCCTGGCGCGCTGCATCCGCTGGCCTGGGCCGCGCTGCTGTGCCTGGCCACAACCGCGCCCGCCTGGGCCCAGCCCGAGGCCAGCCTGCCCGAAGTCACCGTGTCCTCCAGTGGACTGCAACTGGGCGCGTCGGACATGACGCAACCCGTCACCGTGCTGGAGGGCGACGCGCTGGTGCGCAAGCGCGAGGCGACCTTGGGCGAGACCCTGGAGGGCGAACCCGGCATCAGCGCCAGCCATTTCGGCGCCGGCGCCAGCCGCCCGGTGATCCGCGGCATGGACGGCGCGCGCGTGCGTGTGCTGTCCGATGGCTCCGAGCTGCAGGATGCATCCACGGTCAGCCCGGATCACGCAGTGACCACCGAGCCGCTGCTGGCCAGCCAGATCGAGGTGCTGCGCGGCCCCTCGGCCCTGGTCTATGGCGCGGGCGCCGTGGGCGGCGTGGTCAACATTTTGGACAGCAAGGTGCCCACGGCCATTCCCGACAAGGGCCATGAGGGCAGCGCCGAGCTGCGCGCCGGCAGCGCCGCGCGCGAGACGGCCGGCGCCTTCGCCCTGACCAGCGGCGCCGGCAACGTGGCCGTGCATGTGGAGGCCGCAGGCCGCGACGCCGGCGACTACCGCGTCGGCAGTGGCTGGGCCGGCGGCGGCCGCGTGCCGGGCAGCTTCAACCGCGGCAACAGCGGCAGCCTGGGCCTGTCCTGGGTGGGCAGCCGCGGCTACCTGGGCCTGGCCGTGACGCGCCAGGATGCCACCTACGGCCTGCCGGGGCACAACCATGGCTTCGAGGGCTGCCATGCCCATGGCGACCACCTGCACTGCGGCAGCCATGACGGCCATGACCATGGCGCCGCGGCGCCAACGGGCGCGGTACCGGTCGTGGACATGCGCAGCGAGCGCCTGGATTTGCGCGGCGAACTGCGCGATCCATTCACCGGATTTGAAGCGCTGCGCCTGCGCGGTGGCGTGACCGACTACCGGCACGACGAGAAGGAGGACGGCGCCATCGCCACCACCTTCAAAAACAAGGCGCATGACCTGCGCCTGGAGCTGCAGCACAAGCCCATCGCCGGCCTGCGCGGCCTGGTCGGCGTGCAGTCATCGCAGCGCAGGTTTAGCGCCGTGGGCGAGGAGGCCTATGTGCAACCCACGCTGACGCGCCGCTGGGGCCTGTTTGCGCTGGAGGAATACCGCCTTGGCAACTGGCACGGCGACTGGCGCCTGGAAGGCGCGCTGCGCCACGACCGGCAGACGGCCGAACTGGAGGACGGCACCGCCCGGCGCAGCCACGCCGGCAACTCGGCGGCGCTGGGCACGGTGTGGCGCTTTGCGCCCGGCTATTCGGCCGGCGTGAATGTCACCCACGCCAGCCGCGCGCCCACGGCCGAGGAGCTTTACGCCCACGGCCTGCACCTGGCCACCGCCACCTACGAGCGCGGTGATGCCAGCTTGCGCGCGGAGAGCTCGCGCAACATCGACCTAGGCCTGCACAAGAGCAGCGGCGACACGACGTTTGACGTGAGCCTGTACCGCAACCGCATACGCCACTACATCTACGGGCGCACGCTCGATGCGCTCGATGGCCTGCAGCTGCTGCAATACAGCCAGGCCGACGCCACGTTCACCGGGATGGAGGGCCGCGTGCGCCAGCAGCTCACGCGCCGCCTGGGGCTGACCCTGTGGGGCGACAGCGTGCGCGCGCGCCTGGACG
>JAFEES010000319.1 GCA_018240995.1 Pseudomonadota bacterium
GCGGCCGTGGCCGAGGTGTTGGCCACCTTGCTGGTGTCGGTGGCCGTGACGCGCACGCGCTCGAAGGCCACGCCCAGCTCATGCGCCACCACCTGCGCCACCTTGGTGTTCAGGCCCTGGCCCATCTCGGTGCCGCCGTGGTTCACGAGGATGGAGCCGTCGGTGTAGACATGCACCAGCGCGCCGGCCTGGTTGAAATGCTTGACGTTGAAGCTGATGCCGAACTTCACCGGCGTCAGCGCCAGGCCGCGCTTGAGCACCGGGCTTGCGGCGTTGTAGGCGGCGACGGCGGCGCGGCGTGCCTGATAGTCGCTGCGCTCTTCCAGTTGATCGACCAGCTCGTGGATGACGTTGTCGCGCACCGGCTGCAGGTAGGGGGTGACGTTGCGTTCGCTGCGGCCGTAGAAATTGGCGCGGCGCACGGCCAGCGGATCCTGCCCCAGGGTGCGGGCAATGCTGTCCAGGATGTATTCGATGGCGATCGCCCCCTGCGGCCCGCCAAAACCGCGGAAGGCAGTGTTGCTCTGCGTATTCGTCTTGCCGCAAAAGCCGTGCATGGCGACCTCGGGCAGCCAGTAGGCGTTGTCGAAGTGGCACAGCGCGCGCGTCATCACCGGGGCCGACAGGTCGGCCGAATGCCCGGCGCGCGAGACCATGGTCACGGCCGCGCCCAGGATGCGGCCGGCGTCGTCATAGCCCACGTCGTACTCGTACCAGAAGCAGTGGCGCCGGCCGGTGATCATGAAGTCATCGTCGCGATCCAGGCGCAGCTTGACCGGGCGCGCCAGCCGCCGCGCGGCCACGCCGGCCATGCAGGCGAACAGCGCCGACTGCGACTCCTTGCCGCCAAAGCCCCCGCCCATGCGCCGGCATTCCACCAGCACGGCATGCGCCGGCACGCCCAGCGCATGGGCCACCAGGTGCTGCATTTCGCTGGGGTGCTGGGTGGAGCAGTGGACATGCATGCCGCCCGCCTCTTTGGGGATGGCATAGCTGATCTGGCCCTCCAGGTAGAACTGTTCCTGCCCGCCCACGTCCAGGCTGCCCTGCAGGCGGTGCGGCGCGCCGGCGATGCGCGCGCGTATGCCGGTCTCATCCAGGCCGCTGTCGCTTCTCACCAGGTGCATCGGCGGCACCACGTACTGGCCCCTGGCATGAGCCTCGCGCGGCGTGAGCACGGGCGGCGCGGCCTCCACGCGCAGCACCTGCTTGGCCAGCGCCGCGGCGCGGCGCGCCTGCTCGCGCGTCTCGGCCACCACGGCGAACACCGGCTGGCCCAGGTAGCGGATTTCGCCGTCGCACAGGATGGGGTCGTCGTGGACTATGGAGCCCCAGTCGTTGCTGCCGGGTATGTCGGCGGCCGTGAACACCTGCACCACGCCGGGCATGGCGCGCAGTGCGTCCACATCCACGCCCAGCAGGCGCCCGGCGGCCACCGGCGCCAGGCCCAGCACGCAGTGCAGCGTGCCGGCGAGTTCGGGAATGTCGTCGGTATAGGTGGCGCTGCCGGTCACATGGAGCAGGGCCGATTCATGCGCCTGGCTGATGCCCACGCGCGCGCCGGCGGCGTGGGCGCTGGCCTCGGCCGCAGGGTCGATGCGCAGCTGCTGGTTGTCCTGGTACGGCGCGAAGGCGGCGGGGCGTTGCAGCAGCTGGCTGGCAAGGGGTTTGTTCATGGTGGTGTCTCCTTACGCTGCGGCGTGCGGCATGACGCTGAACACGCTGGTGGCCCCGGCATCCAGCGGGTCGCCGGGCCGCGTTTCCAGCCACAGGCGCTGCAGCAGGTTCTGCGCCACCTGCAGGCGGTAGGCGCTGCTGGCGCGCATGTCGGTGAGGGGCTGGAAGTCCTGCGCCAGCGCCTGCTGCGCGGCGCGCACGCTGTCCTGGTTCCAGGGACGGCCGAGCAGGGTGGCCTCGGCCCGGGCGGCGCGCTTCACGGTGGCCGCCATGCCGCCATAGGCCAGGCGCACGCTGCGCACGGTATCGCCATCCAGGTCGATGGCCATGCCCGCGCACAGGGCCGAGATGTCGCAGTCGAAGCGCTTGCTGACCTTGTAGCCGCGCAGCTGGCGCGCAAAGGCCGCCAGCGGCACCACGATGGCCTGCACGAACTCGCCTTCCTGCAGCGCGTTCTTCATGTAGTCCAGGTAGAACTCGGTCAGGGGCAGGCGGCGCACGGTGTCGCCGCGGCGCAGCTCGATGGCGGCATCCAGCGCCATCAGGATCGGGGGCGAGTCGCCAATCGGCGATCCGTTGGCCACGTTGCCACCCATGGTGCCGGCGTGGCGTATGGGCAGCGAGGCGAAGCGCAGCCAGACATCGGTGAGCGTCGGTGCGCGTGCCGCCAGCGCGCGCCAGGCCTGCTCCAGCGAGGCGCCGGCGCCAATCCACAGCGTGCCCTCGCGCTCCTCGATGGCGCACAGCTCGGCCACCTCGCCCAGGTAGATCAGGTTGCCCACGTCGCGCAGCTGCTTGTTGACCCACAGGCCTATGTCGGTGCAGCCGGCCAGCAGCCTGGCCTGGGGCAAGGCCAGGCGCAGGGCCGCCAGCTCCTGCAGCGTGCGCGGGCTGTGGAAATGGTCGCTGCGCCGGGCGTCGTGCGTGGCGTTGGGGGCGCTGTAGTGCAGCGCCGGCTGCCGCGCCAGCTCCTGCAGCGCCTGGGTCACGGCGGTGCGGTCGAGCCGGGCCGTGGGCAGGTCGAACATGCGCTGGCCCGCGTCCAGGATGGGCCGGTAGCCGGTGCAGCGGCACAGGTTGCCCGACAGCTCGTCGGCCAGCTGCTGGCGCGTGGGGACGGTGCCGGTCTGCTGGTGCTGCTCGTACGAATTCCATAGCGACATCGCGAAGCCCGGCGTGCAAAAACCGCATTGCGAGCCATGGCACTCCACCAGCGCCTGCTGCACCGGGTGCAGGGGCTGTGCAGCGCCGCCGCAGCAGCCCTGGGCCGCCGGCGCCATGGCCTGCAGGTCTTCCACGGTGAACAGCGCCTTGCCGTCCAGCGTGGGCAGGAACTGGATGCAGGCGTTGACGCTGGACAGCTGTAGCTCGCCTTGTGCGTCCAGCTCGCCCAGCACCACGGTGCAGGCGCCACAGTCGCCCTCGTTGCAGCCCTCCTTGGTGCCGGTACTGCGCGCGTTCTCGCGCAGCCAGTCCAGCACCGAGCGCGTGGTCTGCTGCCCCTGCACGCTGACGATGGCGCCTCGGTGGTAGAAGTGGATGGCCCGCGGGTTGGCGCTGGTGGAGGTG
>JAFEES010000031.1 GCA_018240995.1 Pseudomonadota bacterium
AGCGCGTCCAGCGTGCGGCTGGCCTGGCGGCCGTTGCGTGCCACCTCGGTCATGCCCTTTTTGTGCGCGTCCAGCTCCTCCAGCACGATCATGGGCAGGAAGATGTCGTGCTCCTCGAAGCGGAACAGGCTGGTCGGGTCGTGCAGCAGCACATTGGTGTCGAGCACGAACATCTTCTTCGGGCCCGTGGCGCGGCGCTTGCGCGCCGCGGTGCCGGTGGCCGAGGCGCGTATGGGCGTGACGTTGCTGGCCTCGGCGGCGGGCGCCTCGGCCGTGGGCTGAGCCGGCGCCGGGCGGCCGCGCGCCTGGGTGGCGGGGGCCGGCGTGGGCGCCGGGGTCTTGGCGGGTTGGCTGGCGGGCGCCGGCGAGGCCGCGCCACTCACCGCACTGGCTGCCGGCTTGGCCTTGCTGGCTGGGCGTTTGCGCGCCGTGGCGGGTGTGGGCTGGGCCATGATTTCGGTGCTGTCCTGGGCTTCGTCCGGGGTGGCCGTCTGGCGGTAGGCCTCGGGCGAGAGCAGGGCGGCGCGCTTGGCTGGGGCGGGGGGCAGGGGCATGGTGCTGAGAGCCTGGAGGGACGTTCAAAAAGCACAAAGCCGCCTGGTGACCAAGGCGGCTTTGCGTGGGGTTGGGCGTGTTGCGTGTTTCAGCCGCATGAACCCATTATGCATGTGCCATGTGACGGCACGATGCAACCAGGCACCGGGTTTGCATGGTTGCGCCGGGGATTCAGGCGGCCTTCTTGATCAGCGCCTTGATGGCCTTCACGGCCTTGAGCACCTCGTCCACATGGCCCGGCACCTTCAGGCCGCGCCATTCCTGCACCAAGATGCCCTCGGGGTTGATGAGGAAGGTACTGCGCTCTATGCCCTTGACCTTCTTGCCATACATGATCTTGTTCTTGACCACGCCGAACATGTGGCACATTTTCTCTTCGGTATCGGCGATGAGTTCGAAGGGCAGCTCCAGCTTTTCCTTGAAGTCGTCGTGCGACTTCATGTTGTCGCGCGACACGCCGAAGACCACGGCGCCGGCCTTTTCAAAGTCCTTGAATTTGTCACGGAATTGCATGGCTTCGGTGGTGCAACCCGGTGTATTGTCCTTGGGGTAGAAGTACAGGATCAGGATCTGGCCCTGGTGCGACAGATTGGAAACCTTGATTCCGCCGGTCGCATTGGCTTCAAATTCAGGAAGGGGCTTGTTGACAACGATCGCCATGGCACTTCTATCTCGCAGGTATTGATCGACAAGAGTCGACGAAAAGCCGGGGGAGTGGGGTGGTGGACTCTAGGCATGGTGCCCCCGACCGCAACACGCGATTTTACCCCGAAACCCCTTGCCGTGCCCGATATGCACCCCTGCTGGCGGGGGTTTGTCCCTACTCTGGCTGGCGGCCTACATGCCCAGGGATTTGAGCAGCGCCTCGGTGTCGGCGTCCGTTTCCGGGGCCATCGGCGCGGCAGCCGGCGCTGCCTGCGTGGCCTGGGCCATCAGGGCGTCGGGATCGGGAGCGTCCTGGGGCTCGAAGTCGTAGAGCTTGATGAACTGGGTGCGGTCTATCGCCAGTTCCAGGTAGAAGATGTTGTTGTTGGCGGTGTAGAAGGACACGCGGCGCGCCTCGGGCTGATCCAGGTTGGCGTCCACGCTCAGCATCACCTGCTGGTTGATCACCAGCATCTTGGGCTGGTTTTGCGTGATGTGGGTTTGCAACTCGCGTCGCACCTTGCCCGTGAAGTCGCCCACCACCTGGTTCATCAGCTCGCCCATGACGTTGCACACCTCGTCCGAGGTGAAGGAGCTGGCCAGCTCCTGCGCCGCCATGCCCATGCTCAGCATGTAGCGTTGGTAGATCTCCATCGCCGCGGCGGCAGAGAAATTGATGATCACCAGGCCCGAAAACCCGCCATCAAAGAGCACGAAGCAGCCAATGTCGGGCTTCAGGCAGGTCTTGGTGATGCGCTGCACCATGGCCGAATAGTGCACCGGCCCTTGCGTGGCGACCGAAAGCACACGCGTAACGGAGTTGCACAGCGAGACCAGTATGTCTTCGGTGCCGTGGACGACGGAGATGTTGGGAGATTTCATGATCGTATCTGGGTGTAAGCAGCCATCATGACACGACCGTTCACGGGAGTGATGGCTTACGTGCCAACGCTATTCCGGTTAATTCACATAATTTGAATAAAAACAACAATCCGGTTGAAACCTGTCGTATGAATGACAGCCTAAACTGCTTAAGTTGTTGATTTGTTTCGTCTAGCAAAGTCAAGCACGTTCACGATTGTCATTTTTAATTTCTTGCACATGTCTTCCATGAGTTCAGTCATTTCGCAACACCCGGCCCGCTACGGCGCAATCGCCATGGCCCTGCATTGGGTGCTGGGGCTGGCCATCGTGGTCATGCTGGTCGTGGGCTGGTACATGACGGGACTGCCGTTCTCGCCCCAGCGCCTCAAGCTCTACAACTGGCACAAGTGGGCCGGCGTGGCCGTGTTGGCCTTGTCGGTGTTGCGCCTGGCGTGGCGCCTCATGCGCCGCCCGCCCGCACTGCCGGCGCGTATGTTGGCGGCCATGCCACGCTGGCAGCAGCGGGCGCACCACGGCACGCATCACCTGATGTATGTCCTGTTCTTCCTCGTACCCCTGCTGGGCTGGGCGTACAGCTCGGCGGCGGGGTTCCCTATCGTGTTCCTGGGCCTGCTGCCACTGCCCGACTTCGTGCCCGTGAGCCCGGCCCTGGCCGATGCCCTCAAGCCCTTGCATGGGCTAGCGGCCTATGCGCTGGCGTTGCTGGTGGTGCTGCATGTGGCGGCAGCCCTGAAGCACCAACTCATTGACCGCGATGGCCTGATGGCGCGCATGTTGTGATCCGGCCAGTCTTTCGCAAACTCAAACACAGGAATATTCGTATGACGAGCGTGATTTTTTACCGACGCATGGCCTCGGCCCTGGCCCTGGCGGGAGCCGCCTGCCTGGTCGCCGGCCCGGCCCTGGCGCAACAAAAGCTGATTGCCGCCGGCAGCGAGATCGGCTTCGTCAGCCGGCAAATGGGCGTGCCGGTGGAGGGCAGGTTCAAGAAGTTCGACGCGCAAGTGGCGTTCGACCCTGCCAAGCCGGCGAGCAGCAAGGTGGCCTTCACCGTGGACACGGGCAGCGCCACGTTGGGCGCGCGCGAGGTCGATGCCGAGCTGCCCAAGGCGGTCTGGTTCAACGTGTCCAAGTTTCCGCAGGCCACCTTCGAGTCCGGCGCCATCAAGGCCGTGGGCGCGGGCAGGTACGAGGTGGCGGGCAGGCTCAGCATCAAGGGCGTGGCGCATGATGTGCTGGTGCCCGTCACACTCACGCAGTCCGGCGACACCACGACCGCCGTGGGCAGCTTCGTCATCAAGCGGCTGGCGTTCAAGATCGGCGAGAACGAATGGGCCGACACGTCGATGGTGGCCGACGACGTGCAGGTCAAGTTCAAGCTGGCCCTGGCCGGCGTGCCCAAGCTTTGATGGCGTCCCCCTACCTTTTCCCTTCAACCCTGGAGTATTGATTCATGCGTTTTGCCTTTCTCACCCTTGCCGTCGCCGCCTTCACCGCCACCGCCGTGCAGGCCGAGCCCGCGACCTACGCCATCGACCCCACGCACACCTTTGCCACCTTCGAGATCGGCCATTTCGGGGCCAGCGTGAACCGCGGGCGTTTCGAGCGCAAGGAGGGTTCGGTGCAGTTCGACAAGGCCGCCCGCGTGGGCAAGGTGGAGCTGACGTTCCACATCAACTCCATCACCACCGGCACGGCGCCGTTCGACAAGCACCTGCAGAGCGCGGAAATCTTCGATGCCGCCAAGTTCCCCACGGCGCATTTCGTGGGCGACAAGTTCAGCTACGAGGGCGACAAGCTCGCCGCCGTCTCGGGCAACCTGACCATCAAGGGCAAGACCCAGCCCGTGACCTTCAAGGCCAACCAGTTCACCTGCTACGACAGCCCCATGGTCAAGCGCGAGGTCTGTGGCGGTGACTTCGAGACCACCATTGACCGCACGGCGTTTGGCGTGGACTACGGCGTGCAGTACGGTTTTCCGAAGAACGTGCGCATCGTGGCGCAGATCGAGGCCATCAAGCAGTAAGCAAGCTGCTCGCCTGGTGCAAGAAAAAAAGGGCTGGCGCCTTCAACGGCGCCAGCCCTTTTTGCTGCCTGGGGCGGGTGCTACTGGCCGCGCGTGGCGCTGTTGACCACGGCCAGGGCGGTCATGTTCAGCACGCGGCGCACGGTGGAGGCGGGCGTGAGGATATGCGCCGAGGCCGAGGTGCCCATGAGCACGGGCCCCACCGTCACGCCGCCGCTGGTGGTGGTCTTGAGCACGTTGTAGAGGATGTTGGCGGAATCGATGTTCGGGCAGACCAGCAGGTTGGCCGGGGCGGTGAGCGTGGAGTCCTGCAGGTAGGTGTTGCGAATCTTGGGCTCCAGCGCGGCGTCGCCATGCAGCTCGCCATCGCACTCTATGTCGGGGTGGCGTGCCACGAACAGGTCGCGTGCGGCGCGCATCTTGCGTGCCGAGGCGCGCTTGGACGAGCCAAAGCTGGAGTGCGACAGGAAGGCCACCTTGGGCGGCAGGCCAAAGCGCTTCACCTCTTGTACCGCGGCCCAGGCGATGTCGGCAAGTTGCTCGGCCGTGGGGTCTTCGTTGACGTAGGTGTCGGTGATGAACAGCGTGCCGTTGTTGGGGGTCATCAGCGCGTTCAGCGCGGCGTACTGCTTGGCGTCCGGCGAGTGGCCCAGGATGTGGTGGATGCGCTCCAGGTGCGTTTCGTAGGTGCCGACCAGGCCGCAGATCATGGCATCGGCGTCGCCCAGCTTGACCATCAGCGAGGCGATGATGGTGTTGGAGCGGCGCACGGCGGCCTTGGCCATTTCGGGCGTGGCGCCGTCGCGCTTCATGAGCTGGTGGTAGGTCTCCCAGTACTGGCGAAAGCGTGGGTCGTCCGAGGGGTCGCACACCTCCACGTCCTTGCCCGGCTGCATGCGCAGGCCGGCCTTGGCGATGCGCGCGGCGATCACGGCCGGGCGGCCGATGAGGATGGGGTGGGCCACGTTGTCGTCAATGGCGAACTGCGCCGCGCGCAGTGCGCGCTCGTCCTCGCCGTCGGCATAGGCGACGCGCTTTTGCGCCTTGGGCAGGGACTTGGCGGCATTGAACACCGGGCGCATCAGCATGCCGGTCTGGTAGACGAAGCGTGTCAGGCTGCTCTTGTAGGCATCCATGTCGGTGATGGGGCGCGTGGCCACGCCCGATTCGAGCGCCGCCTGGGCCACGGCGGGCGCGATCTTCAGGATCAGGCGCGAGTCGAAGGGCGTGGGGATCAGGTAGTCGGGACCGAAGGCGAGCTCCTTGCCCGCATAGGCGTTGGCCACCTCCTCGCTGATGTTTTCCTTGGCCAAAGCCGCGATCTGGCGCACGCAGGCGAGCTTCATGGCCTCGGTGATCTTGCTCGCGCCGCAGTCCAGGGCGCCGCGGAAGATGTAGGGGAAGCACAGGACGTTGTTCACCTGGTTCGGGTAGTCCGAGCGGCCGGTGGCGATGATGCAGTCCGGGCGCACGGCCTTGGCCAGCTCCGGGCGGATCTCGGGCTCGGGGTTGGCCAGAGCCAGGATGATGGGCTTGTCGGCCATGGTCTTGACCATCTCGGCCGTGAGCACGCCGGGGGCCGAGCAGCCCAGGAACACGTCGGCGCCGTTGACCACGTCGGCCAGGGAGCGCGCCTCGGTCTTTTGTGCATAGCGCGCCTTGGAGGCGTCCATGCCGCCGGGGCGGCCCTCGTAGATCACGCCCTTGGAGTCCACCATGAAGATGTGCTCGCGCTTCACGCCCAGGCCGACCATCACGTCCACGCAGGCGATGGCTGCGGCGCCGGCGCCGGAGACGGCGATCTTCACCTTGCCGATGTCCTTGCCCACCAGTTCCAGGCCATTGAGCAGCGCGGCGCTGGAGATGATGGCCGTGCCATGCTGGTCGTCATGGAACACGGGGATGTTCATGCGCTTGGAAAGCTCCTGCTCGATGTAGAAGCACTCGGGCGCCTTGATGTCCTCGAGGTTGATGCCGCCCAGCGTGGGCTCCAGGCTGGCAACGATCTCGATGATCTTGTCCGGGTCGCGCGCGTCCAGTTCGATGTCGAACACGTCCACGCCGGCGAACTTCTTGAACAAGCAGCCCTTGCCCTCCATCACCGGCTTGCCGGCCAGCGGGCCGATGTCGCCCAGGCCCAGCACGGCCGTGCCGTTGGTGATCACGCCCACCAGGTTGCCGCGCGAGGTGTAGTCGAAGGCCTTGCTGGGATCCGCCTGTATGTCCAGGCAGGGGTAGGCCACGCCGGGCGAATAGGCCAGCGACAGGTCGCGCTGGTTGGACAGCGGCTTGGTCGGCGTGACGGAAATCTTGCCCTTGCTGGGATTGCGGTGGTATTCCCGTGCAGCATCGCGCAGGGCTTGTTCGGCGGCGGTCAGTTCTTTTGACATATGAAGATCCAGGAGGGAAGGAAGGTGGGACGGCTTACCGAAGGCAGGCACGCACCATCATAGAGATTGCATACAAAGATAAAAGCCCCACGGAACGGGTACGTGGGGCGGTGTGACAAGCGTTACAAAGTCACATCAATGGGCTTCCGCCTGGCGTGCGGCCTCCACCGCGGCCGAGGTGTCGCCGCTGGCGCCGTTGAAGAAGACATTCAGCAGCACGGCAGCGATGGAGGACAGCAAGATGCCGGACTCGATCAGCGGGTGGATGGCGTGCGGCATCCATTGGCGGAACTGGGGCGCCACCAGCGGGATCATGCCGATGCCGATGGACACGGCGACGATCATGGCGTTGCTGCGGTTGTGCTTGAAGTCCACGGCGCTCAGGATGCGGATGCCGGTGGCGGCCACCATGCCGAACATCACCAGGCCGGCCCCGCCCAGCACCACGGTGGGCAGGGACTCGACCAGCGCGCCCATCTTGGGCAGGATGCCCAGGATGATGAGAATGAAGCCGCCGGCCACGCAGACGAAGCGGCTCTTCACGCCGGTGACGGCCACCAGGCCCACGTTCTGCGAGAAGCTGGTGTAGGGGAAGGTGTTGAAGATGCCGCCGATCAGCGTGCCCAGACCGTCGGTGCGCAGGCCGCGCGCCAGATCCTGCTGGCTGATCTCGCGGTCGGTCATGTCGCCCAGCGCCAGGAACATGCCCGTGGATTCGATCATCACCACGATCATCACCAGCGTCATGGTCAGGATCAGGATCGGATCGAACACCGGCATGGCGATCTGCAGCGGCAGCACGATGTCCAGCCAGGGCGCCTTGCCCACTTTCTCGAAGGTCATCAGGCCCATGGCGGTGGCCACCACGGCACCGATGATGATGCCCAGCAGCACCGAGATATTGGCGATGAACCCCTTGGCAAACCTGGCGATCAGCAGGATGGACACCAGCACCAGGCCGGAGATGCCCACGCCGGTCAGGTCGGCGTACTTGGGGTTGGGCACCGTGGGCATCAGGGCCAGGCCCTTGGGCAGGGGCGGCAGCGAGCTGCCCGGGGCGCCGGCCATGGACTGGGCCTCGCTCAGCCACTTGGTGTATTCGGGGTTGACGACGTTGGGCGCCGTCGGGCCCACGGGGTTGCCGAAGATCCAGTTGATGCCCACGCGCATCAGGCTGATGCCGATGATGGCGATGATGGTGCCGGTGACCACCGGCGGGAAGAAGCGCAGCATGCGGCTGACCATGGGGGCTATCAGCATGGAGATAACGCCCGCCCCGATGACGGCACCAAAGATCAGGCCCGCGCCATGCGTGCCGGATGTGGCCTGCGCCATGGACACCATGGGCGCCACGGCGGCAAAGGTCACGCCCATCATCACCGGCAACTTGATGCCGAACCACTGCGTGGCGCCCCAGGCCTGGATCAGCGTGACCAGGCCACACACGAACAGGTCGGCCGAGATCAGCATGCTGACCTGATCCGACGTGAGGTTGAGGGCGCGGCCGACAATCAGCGGCACGGCAACCGCGCCGGCATACATCACCAACACATGCTGCAGGCCCAGGGCCGTGAGGCGCCCCAGGGGTAGTTTTTCATCGACGGGGTGGACGGCGGTCGTCATGGGTGCTTGTCTCCAGGAAAGCGGGCGGGAGTGTCGGTTGATATGCCTCAATACGCGAGCGCAAGGCGGGTTGCTCGTTCGTATGGAAAAAGTGTATACACCTTATAAGGTTTATCGGTTAAGTGAAAACCCGAAATCCTTGTACCCCAATTACACCTGTTGCGCGCAAAGCAGTTGCAACAGCTTGCTGAACAACGGCGAGGAAGCAAAAAAAAGCCCGCTGTTGCAGCGGGCTTGCTCTGCGCTCTTGCGCCGGTTCAGGCCATCAGATCGGCCAGGGCGCGCGCCACGACCTTGGTGGCGCGGCGCAGGTCTTCAAGCTGTACGCGCTCGTCGGCACGCTTGGCGTGCGATTCGAGCACCGTGCGCGGGCCGGCGCCGTAGATCACGCCGGGAATGCCGCGCTCCACGTACAGGCGCACGTCGGTGTACAGCGGCGTGCCCACGGCGGCGGGCTTTTCGCCAAACACCGCCTCGCCATGCTTTTGAATGGCGTCCACCAGCGGCGCGTTGCCGGGCAGAGGCGTCATGGCGTTGGCCAGCAGAATGCGACGGATGTCCACGCGCACTGCATCTTCGCCAGCATAGCCGCGCTGCTGGTTGAAGCCCTGCACCGCCTGGGCGATCACGGCGTGGATGCTGGCCTCGACCTCGGCCGGGTTTTCCTCGGGGATCATGCGGCGGTCTATCTTCAGCACCACCTTGCCGGGGATGACGTTGGTGTTGGTGCCGCCCTCGATGCGGCCGATGTTCAGGTAGGGGTGCTTGATGCCGGGCATCTTGGACGTCACCTGCTGGTACTTGACGTTCTCGGCGTACAGCGCATTCATGATGGCGGTGGCGCCCTGCAGCGCGTCCACGCCGGTATGCGGCACGGCGGCATGCGCCATCTTGCCGTGCACCGTGACTTCCATTTGCAGGCAGCCGTTGTGCGCGGTGACGACCTCGTAGCTGAAGCCGGCGGCGATCATCAGATCCGGCTTGGTCAGGCCCTGTTGCAACAGCCAGCCGGGGCCGAGCAGGCCGCCGAACTCCTCGTCGTAGGTGAAGTGCAGCTCGATCGCGCCCTTGGTGGGTTTGGCCACGGCTTCGAGCGCGCGCACGGCGAAGGTGAAGGTGGAGAAGTCGCTCTTGCTCACGGCCGTGGCGCGGCCGTACATGGCGCCATCCACGATCTCGGCGCCGTAGGGTTCTTTCGTCCAACCCTCGCCGGGGGGCACCACGTCGCCATGGGCGTTCAGCGCCACGGTGCGCCCGCCGCTGCCGTAGGGGCGGCGCACGATGAGGTTGGTGATGCTTTCCATGCCGTAGGCCTGCACGTCGGCCTGGGGTACGACGTGTTTCTCGGCCTCGAAGCCGTAGTCCTTGATCAGCTCGGCCGTGCGTTCGGCATGCGGCGCGTTGTTGCCCGGCGGCGTATCGGTGGGCACGCGCACCAGGGCCTGCAGGAAGCGCACCTGCTCGTCGAAATGCTGGTCTATCCAGGCGTCCAGTTGTTGGTAGTTGCTCATGGGTGCTGCTTTCTTCAGGCCGGTTGGGCCAGTTGGTTCAAGACATGGGTGAAGGCATCGACGGCCAGCTGCATGTCGTCGCTGGTGGTGCTCTCCAGCGGGTTGTGGCTGATGCCGCTGTTGATGCCGCGCGTGAACAGCATGGCCTGGGGCATGAGCTCGTGCAGCTTCATGGCGTCGTGGCCGGCGCCGCTGGGCATGCGATAAAGCGGCACGCCCAGGGCGGCCACGGCCTTTTCCCAGCGCTGCTGCCATTCGGGGGCGCTGGGGGCGGCGGCCGCGCGCATGGTTTCTTCCAATGTGTAGTGCACGAAGCGGCGCGCGCAGATGGCGTGCAGCTCGGCCTTGATGTCGTCCATCATGCGGTCGCGCTGCTCATTGGTAGGCGCGCGCAGGTCCAGGCTGAAGCGGCAGCGCCCCGGCACCACGTTGATGGAGCCGCTGGGCACTTCCAGCTGGCCCACGGTGCCCACGCTGTCGCCGTCCTGCGCGGCGCGTTTTTCCACATACAGGATGAGCTCGGCCACGGCCGCGGCCGCGTCGCGGCGCCTATCCATGGGCGTGGTGCCTGCGTGGCTGGCCATGCCCTGCACCTCGCCGACGAAGCGCACGCTGCCGTTGATGGAGGTGACCACGCCCAGCGGGATGTCCAGCTCGTTGAGCACCGGGCCCTGCTCGATATGCACCTCGATGAAACCCAGGTAGTTGGCCGCCTCGCGCTTGAGCTTGGGGATGTCGGGGATGCACAGGCCGGCATGCTGCATGGCCTCGCGCATGGTGATGCCGTCGGCGTCCTTTTGATCCAGCCATTCGTCACGGAAGTCGCCCACCAGCGCGCCCGAGCCCAGGAAGGTGGCCTTGTAGCGCTGGCCTTCCTCCTCGGCAAAGCCCACCACCTCGACGCCGAAGGGCAGGCGGCGGCCGGCGCGGTGCAGCTCGCGCACGCAGGCCATGGGCACGAAGATGCCCAGGCGCCCGTCGTACTTGCCGCCGTTCCTCACGGTGTCGTAGTGCGAGCCGGTGAGCAGGTACTTCGCGCCGGGCGTGGCGCCGTGGTAGCGGCCCACCACGTTGCCCACGGCGTCGATCTCGACCTCGTCGAATCCGCAGTCGCGCATCCAGTGGCTGATGCGCTGCGCGCAGGCGCGGTGCGCGTCGGTCAGGTAGGTGACGGTGAGCTGGCCCTTTTCGGCGTAGCCGGCGTCGCTGTGCGTGCTGAGCCTTTCCTGCCAGTCCCAGACATCGTTGCCCAGCGTGGGGGCAAAGCCGAACTTGTCGTTCAGGCGTATCTCCACGATGCGGTGGATGTTGCGCAGCGCCTCGGCCAGCTCGAAGTCCACCGGGTTCTCCAGGCGACGCGCAAAGGTGTCGATGATCTCCTGCTTCGGCAGCCCAAGCCCGCGCGGGCCGCGCACGGCCAGGATGAAGGGAAAGCCGAAGCGCGTGTTGTAGTCGGCGTTGAGCCGCTGGATGCGCGCGAATTCTTCCGGCGTGCAGTCGGTCAGGCCGGCCTTGCTTTGCTCGTTGGTGGATTCGGCCGTCAGCGTCTTGCTGACCATGGCCTTGCCGGCCAGCTCCGGGTGAGCGCGCACCAGGGCCAGCTGGGCCTCGCGCGGGGCGGCGGCCAGCACTTGCACCATGGCGTGCTTGAGGTGCGCCAGGGACGCGAAGGGGCGCTGGGCCAGGGCCTGTTCGGCGATCCAGGGCGTGTGCTCATACAGGCCGTCAAGCATTTGCGCGGCCTCAGCCAAAGGCGCGCGGTTCAGTTGTTCCAGGGTCAAAACCACGGTGTCTCCTATCAAAATGAGAGCTGTTTGCACTTGATGGATAAGTGCTAGAGCCTGTTTCTTTATAAATTTGGGGCGGGAAAACGTTGCGCCCAGTGGCGTGCGATGTCTATGCGGCGGCAGACCCAGACCTTGTTGTGGCCCTGGATGTGGTCCAGAAAGCGCTGCAGCGCCGTGATGCGCCCGGGCTTGCCCAGCAGGCGGCAGTGCATGCCTATGCTCATCATCTTGGGCGCGTTGTCGCCCTCGGGCGCTCCTTCGGCGTATAGCGCGTCGAACGTGTCCTTCATGTACTGGAAGAAGGGGTCGGCGTGCGAATAGCCCTGGGGCAGTGCGAAGCGCATGTCGTTCACGTCCAACGTGTAGGGCACGATGAGCTGATGCGCGGCCTGGCCGTCGGTTTTCTGCACCTTCATCCAGAACGGCAGGTCGTCGCCGTAGTAGTCGCTGTCGTACTCGAAGCCGCCATAGTCGGCCACCAGGCGGCGCGTGCGTGGGCTGTCGCGGCCGGTGTACCAGCCCAGCGGGCGGCTGCCGGTCAGGCCCTTGATGATGTCCATGGCCTCATGCATGTGGGCGCGTTCCACTTCCTCGGGCACGCCCTGGTAGTGAATCCACTTCAGGCCATGGCAGGCGATCTCGTGGCCCAGCTCGGCGAAGGCGGCCGTTACGTCGCGATGCCTTTGCAGGGCCGTGGCCACGCCGAACACGGTGAGCGGCAGGCCGCGGCGTTCGAACTCGCGCAGGATGCGCCAGACGCCGGCGCGCGAGCCGTACTCGTAGATGCCCTCCATGCTCATGTGGCGCTCGGGGTAGGCCGCGGGGTTGAACATCTCCGACAGAAACTGCTCGCTGGCGGCATCGCCGTGCAGCACGCAGTTCTCGCCGCCTTCTTCGTAGTTGAGCACGAACTGCACGGCCACGCGCGCGCCATTCGGCCACGCGGCATGCGGAGGCGTGCGGCCATAGCCGATCAGGTCGCGGGGGTAGGGGGCGGTGGCGTCGTAGGTCATGGGGGATTGCCGCTTACCCTCTCAGCTGGAAAGGGCCATGGAAAGGTCGTTGGTGGGCACGTCGCGGTCGAAGGCCAGGCCCGCTTCCACGTTGTCCAGGTGCTGGCGCATCAGCTGCACGGCGCGGTCGGCATCGCCCGCACCCAGCGCCTCGACGATCTCGGCGTGCTCATCGTGCGAATGTTCGGCCGCCGTGGTCGATGGGTACATCAGCGTGATCAGGGCGCAGCGCGAGCTCAGTTCGCCCAGCAGCTGGGCCAGCACCTCGTTGCCCATCAGCTCCGCGATGCGCACGTGAAAGTCGCCCGGCAGCTCGGTGCGCTGGCTCAGGTCTTCGTCCATGGTTTTTTTCTCGGCCGCCACATGCTGGCGCAGTGCGCGGATCTTGGCCGGCGTGCTTTGCGCCATGAAGGCGCGCACCATTTCGGCCTCCAGCATGCGGCGCACGGAGAACACCTGGCGCGCCTCTGCCACCGAGGGCGTGGCCACGAAGGCGCCGCGCGCCGGCTCCAGGCGGATCAGGCGGTTTTGCGACAGCTGGAACAAGGCCTGGCGTACCAGGGTGCGCGACACGCCGAAATGATCCGCCAGTTTCTGCTCGGCCAGCTTGGTGCCGGGCAACAGACGGTGCTCCACGATGGCGCGGGTCAGGCTTTCGACGATGAAGCTGGTGGTGGAGGTCTCCATGCGGCCATCATAGTCGTCGAATACAGTTGTGTATACAATTATTGCGGACTAAACTTAGAACTTCGGCGCAGACTCGCTGAAATGCCGCGCCAGAAAGCCGACGAAGGCCTGCACCCGCGTCGTGGCCGCGTGCCGCTGCGGGTAAACCGCGTAGATGTCGGCCGGGGGTGTCTGCCAGTCCTGCAGCACCTGGACCAGCCGCCCGCTGCGCAGGTAGCGGGCGATGTCCCACTCGGCGCGCATGACGATGCCCATTCCCGCCAGCGCCCAGTTCACCGCTATTTCGCCGTCGTTGGTACTCAGCCGGTTGCGCAGTTTCACGGATTCTTGCTTGTGCTGGCCCATGAAGCGCCACGCGCCCAGGGCATCGTCGCCCTGGCGTATGTCTATGCAGTCATGCTGCTGTAGATCGGCGGGCCGGCTGGGTGTGCCCCGCCGGGCCAGGTAGCCGGGTGCAGCGCACAGCAGCCGCCGGTTGGGGGCGAGGCGCCGCGCGATGACGCGCGCGTCCGGCGGCTCGCCGAAGCGTATGCACAGGTCGAAAGCGTCGTCCGCCAGCGGTGGCGGCTGCACCGAAAGCTGCAGCTGCAGCTGGATTTGCGGATGCTGCCGCGCGAAGGCCGGCACCAGGGGCGCGATGTGGCTGCGTCCGAAGCCCAGCGTGGCGTTCACGCGCAGCAGCCCCTGGGGTTCCGACTGCATGTCGGCCACCAGCTGCTCCATGGCCTCTATCTCCGCCAGGATGCGGCGCGCGTGCTGCAGGTAGGTCTGGCCCTCGGCCGTCAGCTGCAGTCGCCGCGTGCCGCGGCTGGCGAGCCGCACGCCCAGGCGCGATTCCATCTGCGTCAGCCGCTTGCTGGCGGCGGCCGTGCTGATGCCCTCTTCACGCGCGGCGGCCGTCAGGCTGCCGCTGCGCGCCAGCAGGCTGAAGAAGCTCATTTCCGAAGGGGCGGCAACGATGCTCATTGTTAACTTCAAGTTAATAGCGGCATCACTCTAATGCGATGCGGGACGACGCTCAAGGGATAGATTCCGCTTCCATGCCACGACGTTTTGTGGCCTTTCATTCATCCGAAGGAGCATGTAGTCCCATGAGCAAGACCTATCGCATCGCCTGCATTCCCGGCGACGGCATCGGCAAGGAAGTCATCCCGGCAGGCCAGGCCGTGCTGCAGGCCCTGGCCGCGTCGCAACCCGGCCTGGAGTTCGAGTTCACCAGCTACGGCTGGGGCGGCGACTGGTACCGCACGCACGGGGAGATGATGCCGGCCGACGGGCTGCAAGCACTCAAGGATAAGGACGCCATCCTGTTCGGCTCGGCCGGCGACCCGCACATTCCCGACCACATCACGCTGTGGGGCCTGCGCCTGAAGATCTGCCAGGGTTTCGACCAGTACGCCAACGTGCGACCCACGCGCATCCTGCCGGGTATAGACGCGCCGCTCAAGCGCTGCGGCCCCAAGGACTTGGACTGGGTCATCGTGCGCGAGAACTCCGAAGGCGAGTACGCCGGCGTGGGCGGGCGCGTACACCAGGGCCACCCGCTGGAGGCCGCCACCGATGTGAGCATGATGAC
>JAFEES010000320.1 GCA_018240995.1 Pseudomonadota bacterium
CCACCTTGTGGATCACCTGGTTCAGCGGGTGGTTGAAGGGGGTGATGGCGGTGATCACGCCCAGCAGCGGCTCCTTGGTGGTGTAGACCTTGCGGCTCTTGCCATGGTGCGTGAGGTCGCAGGAGAACACCGCGCCGTCGTCCACCAGCGCCTGGTTGGCGGCGAACAGCAGCACGTCCGAGGCGCGGCCCACCTCGTACAGCGTGTCCTTGCGGCACAGGCCCGATTCCAGCGTGATCAGGCGCGAGATCTCGTCCAGGCGCGCGGCGATGATCTCGCCCGCACGCATCAGGATCTTGTAGCGCTCATAGCGCGTCAGCGTCGGCTTGTAGTCGCGTGCGATTTTGTAGGCGCGGCGCAGGTCTTCCAGGCTGGCCTTGGGCACGGTGGCGATGACCTCGCCCGTGTAGGGGTAGGTGACCTCTATCACCTCGTCGCGGTACACCTTCTCGCCGGCGATGCGCAGGGCCTCGTGGCGGATCTGTATGGGCTTGAGCTGTTGCACGGTCATGGTTTGTCTCCTTCGGTACTCAGTTCAGTGATTCATTGCGCTTGGCATGGCCTGCAACGCACGCCACCAGCGCAACCCATCGGCGGGACGCCGAGCAAGGGCCGCCCCGCAGCGAGGGCGTCGTCCCCCTTCCCGCCGTGCGCAGCACGGCGAGAGAAGGGGGAAGCCGCGAAGCGGCTCAGGGGGTTGTGCTCCATCTCAGGCGGTGGCGTGGTTCAGCGCCAGATCGAGGGCGTCGAAGTTGCGCAGGCGCCGGCTGCTGGCAATGCCGCTCACCGGGCGGTTGCAGATCAGCGGCACGCGCTGCTCGGAGATGCCGCCGTGCGAGCGCAGCGGCGCGTCCAACCCGCTCAGGTCGTGGCGGCTGACGCTGGTGCCCAGCACCGTGCTTTGTTCGCTGACCACCACGATGTCGCCGATGCGATCTGGCGGCAGCTCGAAGCGCGCGGCGGCCTCGGTGCGCGTCAGTACCAGTTCGATGCCGGGCAGGCTGCGGATGCGCCCGATCCACTCGGCGGCCGTGGCCTCGTCAGGGGCGTAGACGGTAGCGTACGAGCCCAGGGCGCCGTGGTGCACCACATAGGGGTCGGTGATGGGCAGGATCACGCGGGCGCGCTCGGGCCCGTACCAGGCGTCCAGCTGATCCTGCAGGTAGATCACCTGGGGCTGGCCGTCCTCGTCGTGCTTGTCGTTCATGCCGTGGTCGGCGGTGAGCACGATGATGGCGCCCTGGGCATCCAGCTGCGCCAGGTACTTGTCCATCATGGCGTAGAAGGCGTTGGCGGCGGGGCTGCCGGGCGCGGCCTTGTGCTGCACGTAGTCGGTGGTCGAGAGGTACATCAGATCCGGGCGCTCGCGCTCCATCAGCTTCACGCCGGCGGCGAAGACGAACTCCGACAGCTCGGCGCTGTACACCGAGGGCACGGCCATGCCCACCATGTCCAGCACGCCGGTGATGCCGTTTTCCTCCATGCTCACCTGGTCGGCCTTCTCGGAGGAGAAGCAGATGCCCTTCATGTGGTTGCCTAGCAGCTTGCGCAGCTTGTCCTTGGCGGTGACCACGGCGACCTTGGCGCCGGCGTCGGCAAAGGCCGCCAGCACGGTGCCGGCGCGCAGGTATTTGGGGTCGTTCATCATGACTTCCTCGCCCAGATCCCGGTCGAAGAAGTAGTTGCCGCAGATGCCGTGCACGGCCGGCGGCGCGCCGGTGACGATGGACAGGTTGTTCGGGTTGGTGAACGAGGGCACGACGCAATCGGCCAGCAGGTCGGCGCCCTGGGCCCGCATGCGCGCCAGGGTGGGGGCCACGCCGGCGGCCACGGCGGCGTCCAGGTAGGCGGGCTCGCAGCCGTCCACGCACACGACCACCACGGGTCGCTGCATCCAGCGGTAGCTGCGGGCGTTCACTTCGATGGTTTGCGGTGTCGTCATGGTCAGACTTCCTTGGTGGGTGAAAAAACAGGGGAGGATGAGGCGGCCTGGGGCGTGTCCCGCCCCAGGGCCTTGTGCATGCGGGCGCGGCTGTCGGCCACATGGCGGCGCAGCGCCTGGCCGGCCAGCTGCGGGTCGCGCGAGGCGATGGCGGCGACTATCTCGCCATGCTCGTCGGCCGACAGGCGCAGGCTGCCGCCGCCCAGGGTGCGCATGCGAAACAGCGACAGCTCCTTGATCAGGCGCTGGTAGGTCTCGGTGAGCTTGGCGCTGCCGGCGGTGTCCAGCAGGATGTCGTGGAACTGCAGGTTCAGCTGCGCGTACTGCTCCAACTCCTGGGCCTGGGCCGCGGCGTGCATGGCGTCCACCATGGCCTTCAGGCGCTCTATGCCGTTGTCGCTGATGGCCAGGGCCACGCGCCGGCCGATGATTTCCTCCATCGCCTCGCGCAGCTCGTAGATCTCGTCGGCTTCTTCAAAAGAAATCTCGCGCACGAACATGCCGCGGTTCTTCTCGGTGCGCACCAGGCCGGCCTCTTCGAGCGCGCGCAGCGCCTCGCGGATCGGGCCGCGGCTGGTGTTGAAGCGCTGCGACAGCTCGCTCTCGTTGATGCGGCTGCCCACGGGCAGGGTGCCAGTCATGATCAGGCGCTCTATCTCCTCTTGCACCAGCATGGGCAGGGAGCTCGACTGCAGGAAGGCCAGGGCGGAAGGGGTTTGCGGGGTGTCCATGGGCTGAATTCTTCCCCGTTAACTGCAAACTGTCAACAGTTTTCTATTGACAGTTCGCAATTCACAATCTACATTGCATTCCACCGACAACCAATAAGCGTCGGCACAGGCCTTCAAGAGCCCTTCCACTACAGGAGACAAACGATGGACAGCAAGACATTCATCCGCCGCATTCCCATGGCCCTGTGCGCCGCGGCGCTGGGCCTGGCGGCCGGCGTGGCCCAGGCGCAGCGCACCCCGCTCCTGGTCTACACGGCGCTGGAGACGGATTCCATGAAGGCCTACAAGACGGCCTTCGAGAAGGCCAACCCCGACATCGAGATCAAGTGGGTGCGCGACTCCACCGGCATCATCACGGCCAAGCTGATGGCCGAGAAGGCCAACCCCCAGGCCGACGTGGTGGCCGGCGTGGCCGCCAGCAGCCTGGCGCTGCTGGATCAGGAGGGCATGCTCCAGCCCTACGAGCCCAAGGGCTTCGACAAGCTCAACCCGGCGTATTCCGACACCAAGCGCCCGCCCGCCTGGGTGGGCATGGACGTGTGGGCCGCCGCCATCTGCTTCAACACCGT
>JAFEES010000321.1 GCA_018240995.1 Pseudomonadota bacterium
TCGCCGCTTAAATCCGGTGAGCCTTGCAACAGCACGCTGGTGGGCTGGGCAAGGGGGTAGCAATACCTCCCGGCTGCAAGGGAATTTGCATCAGCTGGCCTTCTGCTGGGTACCTTGGCATAGGGCGAGATCCAAGGGTGCTGGCTGCCTACATAGCGTGCGTCTGCGCGATGGGGGCGGTGAGATCAAAAGCAGAACGCTAAACATGTAGACCTGCTCAACGAAGGCTTGCGGACGCGGGTTCAATTCCCGCCAGCTCCACCATTTACCAGGGGTCGGATAGTCTCCGGGCCCTTTTTCTTTGCGCGATTCCCCGTGTGGCGCGGGGTTCTGGCCGATGGGCTTGCGGATGCCACCTCGGCGTCCGGCCCCCAAAACGCCGTTTTCTGGGTGTTTTTCCCGCCCAGGGTCGTCTCTGTCTCTGTTTGGCTTGCGGGTAGTCGCAGCCTGAAGCCGCCAAAATCAACCACTTACGCGCCCTGGTTCGCTGTCAACCGCGCCTGCCGGTTAAGCATCGAACCGCGCCACGACCGCACGTTGCGCCGTCCAGTCCACCGGCAACGGGTTGCGTTGGAACCACAGCAGGCTCATGCACCGGGGCTGCTGCCCGGCATAGATCGCCTTCACGATGTCCGGCTCCAGCAGCGTCAGCCGAAGCAGTTCGTTGACCGTGGAATGGTGCAAGCCTTCGCGCTTGGCGATCTCACTGCCGGTTTCGACCACGCCCTCGTCGAGCAACTGCTGCCAGTAGAACGCCCGCGACAGCGCCGTCAGCAAGGGCTGGTCGTGCACGGCGGCCGTCTTGGCCTGCACCTGCGCCACCGAAGGCCGCACCATCACGGCCCGCCCGCCGCGCTTTCTGATCTTGATCGGGATGAAGGTCGTCAGCCGGATTTCATCGCCGTCGCGCCGCTCGCGCCTGACCGCCAACCCGGTGGCCTCGATCTTGGGTTTGTTCTTCACACATCCTCCGCTTCCAGTTCCTGCAACTCCGCGCCGACGGTGCCGGGCAGCAGATCCATCGCGAGCTCCTGCCAACCGAGGTCGCGCCACACGATTTCCAGCCCGTCGTCACCCAGCACCACCCGCTCGATCAGCAACTGCGACAGCCGCCGCTGCTCGGCGGGATAGAGCGTGGGCCACATCGCCGCGAGGTTGCGCATCGGCAGCACCACCTGCGGTTCGTCGAGATCGGGCTGAATGACGTGCATCCGATCCACAACCCGCTGCACGATGTGTGGGGCTTGCAGCGCCATCACGATCTGCTCGACAACCAGCGCCTCGATGGGCTCGGCGGGCAACGACCCGTGCCGACTGGCCCACGCACCCATGCGCCGGTGCAACACCGGCGTGTAGTAGCAATACCGCTTGCCCTTCTTGTTGGTGTAGGTCGGCATCAGTTTCTCGCCGTCGTCGGTGAACAGCAGCCCCGACAGCAAGGGTTCGGCCTCGCCGCGCGCCACGCGCTTGCGTTGCCGCGCATCCGTTTCGATCAGCGCGTGGACGGCATCCCACTGCGCCTGCGTGATCAGGGCCTGATGCTCGCCGGGGTAGCTCTGGCCCCGGTGATTGATCTCGCCAAGGTACATCCGGTTGTGCAGCAGCTTGTACATCGTCTGCTTGGTCAGCGGCTTGCCCACCTTGCTCAACAGCCCTTCGGCGGCGTAGGTTTTGGCCATCGTCGTGGTGGAACCGACGTTCACGAAGTCGTCGAAGATGCGCCGCACCAGCGCCGCTTCCTTCTCGTTGACGACGAGCTTGCGCTCGACCACGTCGTAGCCCAGTGGTAAGGGCCCGCCCATCCACATTCCTTTCTTCTTCGACGCAGCGATCTTGTCGCGGATGCGCTCGCCGGTGACCTCGCGCTCGAACTGCGCAAAGGACAGCAGCACGTTGAGCATCAGCCGCCCCATCGAGGTCGTGGTGTTGAACTGCTGCGTTACCGACACGAACGACACGCCGCGCCGGTCGAACACCTCGACCATCCGCGCGAAGTCGGACAACGAGCGCGAGAGCCGATCGATCTTGTAGACCACCACGACTTCCACCTTGCCGTGCTCGATGTCGGCGAGCAGACGGCGCAACGCAGGCCGTTCCATATTGCCGCCCGAGTAGCCGCCGTCCTCGAAGTCGTCGCCGACCGGAATCCACCCTTCAGCGCGCTGGCTGTGGATGTAGGCGCGGCCTGCCTCGCGCTGGGCATCGATGGAATTGAAGGACTGGTCGAGGCGTTCGTCGCTGGACACGCGGCAATAGACGGCGCAGCGTTTCGGGGGTACGAGCGGCAAGTTCATTGCACACCCGCCTTCTGGCCGCGCAGGCCGAAGAATCGCGGCCCGTTCCACTGCACGCCCGTGATGTGCCGAGCCACCGCCGACAGGCTGCGAAACGTCTGACCTTCGTACTCGCATTCACCATCCGGGGTGACGACGACGCGATGCTCGCGTTCGTCCCATTCGCGGATCAGCACCGTGCCGGGCATCAGGTGCTGCTGGCGGCTGTCACCCGCAGCCGGTTCCAGCCGGTGCTTGATCTTGGAATGCGCGGCACCGGCCTCGACCAGATGGCGGCGGATGCCAGTCGGCACCGCGCCGTAGGCCATCTCCTGAATCCGGTAGGCCAGCCGGGATTCGAGGAAGGGCCGATTGATGTGCTTGGGCCGCCGGGGGAAGTGCTGATCCCACAGCGCCCACAGTTCGGCCATCGGCAAGGCGGGCAAAGCCGCGATCTGCGCCGACACGGTACCGACGCCCGTGTTGGGGTTTCTGGTCATCAAGGAATCTCCTGTGGTTGAGACATCCGCATTCAGGCGCTGTGGCGGGCAAAAGCCAAGGTCAAACCGTGCTCTGTGGCTGTGCGGCCAAGGGCGGCGGTGCGAATCCGACAGCGGATTCCGTATCGGTGCGAAAGCTGATGGCTTCGCCCGTGACCGGATGGCGCAACGTGCCGAACGTCACCTCGCTGCCGATGCGCAGGGCAACGGCGTAGGTATCGTCCAGATGCGCCGGAAACACCCAGCCCCGCACGCCGTCCGGAATACGGGCGAACTCCTCGATGCTTTGCAGCAGGTGGGGTTTGCCGAGCGCGTCGGCTTCGGCCTGCGCCCGCACGATGGCGTCGGGCTCGTCGCCGACCTCGACAATGGGAATCCACAGCACGTCGTGACCGGCCTCGAACCACAGCAAGACTTGGACTTGCAATTCCAAGGCGTGCGGGCCGAGGGGTTGAATGATGTGATG
>JAFEES010000322.1 GCA_018240995.1 Pseudomonadota bacterium
ATGGGGCTGCCAACGTAACCGGTGCCGCGATGTTCCCATGTAGGCCCGGGCCGCGCCCTGCGGCCCGGCCGGCCTTACTGCGCCGCGCCGGGGGCACTTTGGGCGCCAGGGCCCCAGCCGTGGCGGTGCATGCCACGGCCCTGCTGGTCGGCCCAGCGGCCGCCACGCTGGCCGTACATGCCGTACATGCGCGCGCCCTCGGCGTCAAAGGTCTTTTGCTGTGCCTGTGTCAGCTGGGCGTAGAACTCCTTCACGGCATCGCCGCGGCGATCCATGTCGGCCATGCGCTGGGCGCGCATGGCGCGCATGCGGTCTATGCGCTCGGGCGTGGTCAGCTTGTCCATGCCCTGCATGTCCAGGCGCGCATGGTCGGCGCGCGCCCCCGGCTGCATGGACTGCACGAAGCTGGTCCAGGCGGGTTCCTGCGCGGGCGTGAGCTGCAGTTTTTGCTTGAAGGCCTCCATGCGCTTGGCGATGAACTGCTGGCGCTGCTCGGGCGTCATGCCGCGCGGGCCGTGCATCTGCTGCGCCATGGGGCCACCGCCGCTGCCGCCGCCGGGGCCGGGCTGGGCAAAGGCGGGCGCGGCAATGCCGGCCAGGGCGGCCACCAGGGCGGTGGCGGCCAGGCGCTGGGTGAATGGGAAGCGGGTCATGGTGTTGTCCTTTCTAGCGTTACGAAAACCATGCCAAGCAGTGTCTGGCGCGCTTGTATCGCCACCATGTGGGAATCCTGCGCCTGTGTAAAGTTCTGCCCTGCCGCGCCCGCGAATCGGGTGTGTTTTTGAAAAGAAATACGGCTTTTGCGGCTTACCATAAAGCGTGTGAAGCTATCAATTTATTAGATAAAAAGGATTGGCCCCAGTGTTCAAGAACATCATCGTGTACCGCATTGCCCCGGGCTGGCAGGCCGATTTGACGGCGCTGGAGCAGGCGCTGGCGAAGACGCCATTCCAGGAATGCGGCGCCACGCAGGAAAAGGCCGTAGGCTGGGTGCCGCCGCGCGGTGATGCCCATGGCCCCCTGGCCGAGAGCGTGGCCGGGCAGTGGGTGCTGCGCTTCATGACCGAGGCCAAGCTGCTGCCGGCCACGGTGCTGGCGCGCAAGGTCAAGGAATTGGCCGCACGCATAGAGCAGCAAAGCGGCCGCAAGCCCGGCAAGAAGGAAACCAAGGAGCTCAAGGACGAGGCCAAGCTGGATCTGCTGCCCATGGCCTTCACCAAGCAGGGCTCGACCTGGGTGTGGATTGACCGCGAGGCCGGCCTGCTGGTGCTGGACACCGGCGCCCAGGGCCGCGCCGACGAGATCGCAAGCCTGCTGGTGGAGCAGCTGCCCGGCCTGTCGCTGGCACTGCTGGACACCCAGACCAGCCCGCAGACGGCCATGGCGCTGTGGCTCAAGGAGCAGGCGCCGCCGGCGGGCTTTTCCATTGACCGCGAATGCGAGCTGAAAAGCGCCGGCGAGGACAAGGCCGTGGTGCGCTATGCCCGCCACCCACTGGACATCGAGGAGGTGCAGGCGCATATCCAGGCCGGCAAGCTGCCCACCAAGCTGGCCATGAGCTGGGACGACCGCGTGAGCTTCGTGCTCACCGAGGGCCTGCAGCTGAAGAAACTGGCCTTCCAGGACACGGTCTTCGAGGGCCACAAGCAGAACGATGCCGGCTTTGATGCCGACGTGGCGATTGCCACGGGCGAACTCTCCAAGCTCATCCCCGACCTGATCCTGGCCCTGGGCGGGGAAGGGCGCGGCGAAATCGGTGCCGCGGCGCCGGCCACAGCCCCGGCCGTGAACAAGCCTCTGCACGCCCCCGCCAGCGGCCCGGACGACGAGGCGCCGTTCTGACGCCACCAAAGGACAACGGCCCAGGCGCCGCGCGGGTGCCTGGGCCGTTGACTACGCCAGCCTTCAGGCCGCCAGCTTCTCGGCCATGGGCGCCTGGTTCTCACCCTCCAGCGTCGCATGCAGGCGCTGGTAGTCGAGCGCGTTCTCCCAGCGCGACACCACCACCGTGGCCACGGCGTTGCCGACAAAGTTGGTCAGCGAGCGGCATTCGCTCATGAAGCGATCCACGCCCAGGATCAGCGCCATGCCGGCCACCGGCACCTCGGGCACCACGGCCAGGGTGGCGGCCAGGGTGATGAAGCCCGCGCCGGTGACGCCGGCCGCGCCCTTGGAGCTAAGCATGGCCACCAGCAGCAGGGCCACCTGCTGGCCCAGGCTCAGGTCGATGTCGGTGGCCTGGGCGATGAACAGGGCCGCCAGCGTCATGTAGATGTTGGTGCCGTCCAGGTTGAACGAGTAACCGGTGGGCACCACCAGGCCGACCACCGACTTGGAGCAGCCGGCCTTTTCCATCTTTTCCATCAGCGAGGGCAGGGCGGACTCGGACGAAGAGGTGCCCAGCACCAGCAGCAGCTCGGCCTTCAGGTAGCGGATCAGCTTGATGATGGAAAAGCCGCACAGGCGCGCCACCGCGCCCAGAATCACCAGCACGAAGACCAGCGACGTCAGGTAGAAGGTGGCCACCAGCTCGGCCAGGTTCACCAGCGAGCCCAGGCCAAACTTGCCGATGGTGAAGGCCATGGCACCGAAGGCGCCAATCGGGGCGGCCTTCATAACGATGTTCACCAGCTTGAACACCGGCTTGGTCAGGGCCTCGAAGAAGTTCAGGGCCGGGCGGCCGGCATCGCCCGCCATGGCCAGGGCCACGCCGAACAGCACGGCCACGAACAGCACCTGCAGGATGTTGTCGCCTACGAAGGGGCTGACCAGGGTCTTGGGGATGATGTCCATGGCAAAGCCCACCAGGCTCAGGTCATGCGACTTGGCGACGAAGGCGTCCACCGCCTTGGTGTCCAGGTCGGCCACGCGGATATGCATGCCCGCGCCAGGTTGCAGCACGTTGGCCACCACCATGCCGACGATCAGCGCCAGCGTGGAAAAGCACAGGAAGTAGGCCATGGCCTTGCCGAACACGCGGCCCACGGTGCGCAGGTGCGTCATGCCCGCGATGCCGGTGACTATGGTCAGAAAAATGACCGGGGCGATGACCATCTTCACCAGCTTGATGAAGGCGTCACCCAGCGGCTTGAATTGCGCGCCGTACTGCGGCTCGAAATGCCCCAGCAGCACGCCCAGCACGATGGCCAGCACCACCTGGAAGTACAGCTGGCGGTAAAAGGGCAACCGCTCGGGCGCGGCGGTATCTGGCAAGGCAATGGCGTGCATGGCGGG
>JAFEES010000323.1 GCA_018240995.1 Pseudomonadota bacterium
GTGGAGGGCGAGAGCGCGCGCATCGGCCGCCTGTCGGTGCCGGTGCCGCTGGTGCAGTGCCTGCGCGCCGCCGCCTGCATAGAGATAGCGGCCGCGCCGCAGGAGCGCCTGGCCTACCTGCTGCGCGACTACGCCTACCTGGGCGACGACCCCGAGGCGCTGGCGCAGCGCCTGGGCGTGCTGGTGGAACTGCATAGCCGCGAGACCGTACAGCGCTGGCAGGACTGGGCGCGCACGCACCAGCTGGCGCCGCTGTTCGAGGAGCTGATGCGCCTGCACTACGACCCGCATTACGACCGCTCGCAGGCGCGCAACTTTGCGCAGTGGGACGCACGCCAGCGCGTTGCCGCTCCCGACCTGTCGCCGGACGGCATTGCGCGGCTGGCGCAGGCCATGCTGGGCCTGGCGTGATGGGCGGCTACGCCACCAGGGGCTGAGCGGCGTTGGTCGGGTAGCCCGAGCTGTCGTCGGTGGGCACCTCCTGGGTCTCGAAGGCCGTGAACACGGCGAAGTACTTGCCGCCCTTGTAGATGATCACTGCGCCATCCTGCCCCACGCCGTTCTCGCTGTCGTGCGAGCCGCGCTGGTTGCCCTGGTTCATATGCGTCTCGTGCAGCCCGTCGTTGGTCGGGTAGATGAAGCCGAAGGTGTAGACGATGACGCCGTCATCGGGGTTGGCGTAGAACACGCGGCTGGAATGCGCCCGGCCATTGAAATAGTCCTGCGCCTGGCCGCCCTGCGTGGTGTCTATGGCGAAGATGGCGTCGTACTTGTCGTTCACGTCGTACTGCGTGCCGTCGGTGTCCACGTCGGGGATGGGCTTGAGGTCGGCAAGCCTGAGCAGTCCCGTGGTGCGCAGGTAGTCCAGCTTGGGAATGCCCTCGCGGTGCAGCCCCTCGGGCAAGGCCTCCAGATCCTTCAGCAGGTCATGCGCGAAGCCCTCGACTATGCATTGCAGCACACGCTCGTCGCCCTGGTCGTTGGGCACGCTGGAGGCCGAATTCACGGCCACGTTGAACGCCGCGTCGTTGGCCTGCATGCGCAGGATGTAGTGCGGCGCGCCCTGATCCTGGTCGGGGTCGAAGGGCGCCACGAACTGCAGCCGCCCCTTGAACAGGCCGTAGTCCAGCTGGTTGGCGGCATGGCCGTTCACCTTGGACGGGGGAAAGTATCCGTAATATCTGCTCATGGCACGCTCCAACGGTGGCTGCGGGTTGCAAGAGCGGGCACGCCGCACCTCATGCGTTCTTCAGCCAAAAACGCAGGTCATCGGAGCGATCCTTGCCCACGGTCTGTTTCTGCCAGGCGTCGCTGGTGGCCAGGTAGCCATCGTCCGCCCGCTGTACACCCTGGCCGGCCCCGGGCGCGTTGGCCACATCGTGCTGATAGGCCGGCCAGCGGTAATGCCGGTACACGCTCATGCAGTTGACGGCATAGGCCCGGGCCAGCTCGGGGCAGTCGCGCACGATGAGCAGGTTTTCGTCGTTCTTCATGCTCGCCGAGGCGGACAGGTTGTGCGAGCCCGTGACCAGCACCGGATGCGCGCCGAACGGGTCGATGACGATCACCTTGGAATGCGTGATGGCAAAGCCCATGCCGCTGAGGAAGTCCTGGCGCGTGAAGGTGGAGACGAAGTCGCCCACGGCGTCCGCGCCATAGGGCTGTATCACGTCCAGTTGGTACTGCTTGTAGCCCGAGCCGGTCATGATCTGGTAGGTGGGCGAGGCGTCGGCCTTGGTGCCCATGGGCAAGGTGCTCACCACGCCGCGCACGTACAGGCCGTCTTCCTGGCGCTTCAGGATCGAGTCCAGGGGCTGCTGGCCCGGCATGAACATGACGAACAGGATGCCGTCCTGCGCCGCGTTCACCAGGGCCATGAGCTCCGCGATGTCGCCACCGACCTGCGCGCCATGCGCCGCGGGCTGGGGCGTGAACCAGACCTTGGCCGAGGGCCCGGCGCCCAGCGCGAAGGGCCCGTGCGCGCTGGCGTTGCCCGACTTGAGCGCGGGCGTGAAGGCATCGCCCGCCTGGGCGATGGCATGCCACTGATCCAGGTAGCTGGCGGCGAGGTGCGCGTCGGCCACGGCCAGGCCGTTGTTGATCTGCGTGTGCAGCCCCGTCAGCGTCCAGTTGGTGCTGCCCGTCCACACGCCGAAGGGCTGGCCGTTCTTGCACACCACCACGAACTTGTTGTGCCCCAGGCCGCGCGGGGCGCACATGCGCCGGTGCAGATCCACCTTGCCCGCCAGGCGCGCCGCCACGGCGGCGTTCTCGTCGTCCTCGCCCGGCCGGGGCGAGCCATTGGCCAGGATCACATGCGCGCGCTCGCCAATGGCGATCAGCCCCTCTATGAGATCGTCCAGGTCGAGCTCGAACAGCGCGCAGTACAACTCGATCGACGCGTCCTGGCGCGCCTGTTGCAGCAGGCCGCGCACGGCCTTGCCCAGCTCGCCGCACAGGAACTGCATCAGCGGCCCGCCGACGGTGCTGGTCAGCGCGCTCTTCAGCGCTTTCACACTGGTGAGGTTGTTCTGCTTGGCGTAGCGCGTGACGAACTGCGACATGATCATGCCGCGGTTGAAGAAGGCATTGGCGGACGGCCCGGCGCGGGAACTGAGCTCAATCACCGGCGACCAGCCGCTGTCCGCACCGCGCTGCAGACTGCCCGGCTGCCCGACCATGGCCGTCGCGCGAAACTGCACGCGCGGCGCGATCAGGGCTGTGTGGCTCAGCCAGCAGTTGGTCTGCAGCGGCCATTGCGTGGAAGGCTGGGTCTGGCCCTGCTGCGGCTGATCCTGCGCAAAGCCCTTGAGGTTGTGCAGCGCCTCCACCCGCTCGGTGTGGTCGGCATCGCGCACTTCGATGGCGTAGCCCAGGCATTGGGCAATGGGCTGGCCATCGGCCGGCTGCCACAGCAGCAAGACATCGTCACAGTTCGAGTGACAGCTGAGCTGTATCGACATACATCCCCCTTGTCGAGTGGACAAGTTGCGGACTTTTCTGACCCGAGGCATTCTAGAAATCGCATTTGAGCGCCGTCAAACAGCACGAGTAACAGTCGCTGCTGGCGCGAAAAAATGTCCGGCGAACGTACCGACCTCAGTCTCCAATTGGGGGCAGATTCCAATTATTTTCAGATCTTGGCACTTGCTGGGGGGCCGTAGGTAGCTCTTCTTTTTGATGTGGCTGGCCGGGATATGCGCCCGGCGGCGCAC
>JAFEES010000324.1 GCA_018240995.1 Pseudomonadota bacterium
TGGCGCGGTTCGCCAGCACCTCGTTGACGTTCATGTTGGTCTGCGTGCCCGATCCGGTCTGCCAGACCACCAGCGGAAACTCGCCCTCATGCCGACCGGCCAGCACCTCGTCGGCCGCGGCCACAATGGCATCCGCCTTGCGCGCATCCAGCAGGCCCAGCGCCTGGTTGACCCTTGCCGAGGCCCGCTTGACCTGGGCCAGGGCGTGGATGATCTCGCGCGGCTGGCGCTCGCCGGAGATGTCGAAGTTCTGCAGCGAGCGCTGCGTCTGCGCGCCCCAGAGCCGATCGGCCGGTACATCGATCGGCCCGAAGGTGTCGCGCTCGCTGCGGGTGGCTTGACTGGAGGACGAGGACGGTGGGGTGGTCATGGGGCAGTGCTCCTGGACAAGACGCGGCCAGCATAGCCACTTGCACGCCGCCGCACCATAGCCGCAGATGAATGTGACATGGCCCCAGGGTGATGCGCTCAGGCGTCAATCGCGCAGCGGCTTGACCACCCGTTTCAAATCATTGCTCTCGGGATGCGGCAAGATGGCAAAGCCCAGGCGGGCCATGAGCTTGAGCATTTTTTCGTTGTTCGCCAGCACCTCGCCAACGACGGAGCGGTAGAGCCGGTCACGCGCGCAGTCGATGATGGCCTCCATGAGGCGCCGCCCCAGGCCGCATTTCTGCCACGCATCGGCCACGGCCAGGGCAAACTCCACCGACTCGCCATCCGGCGTCTGCACGTAACGCACGCTGCCGATCTGGCGCTCCCCGCCGCCTTCGCGCACCACGGCAATCAGCGCCATTTCGCGGTCGTAGTCGATTTGCGTCAGGCGCACGATCTGGCTCGGCGGCAGCTCGCGCGTGCCGTCCATGAAACGAAAGCGCCGCGACTCGTCCGACATGGCGCTCACAAAGGCCTGCTCCAGCGCTGCGTCTTCAGGGCGCACGGGGCGCATCTGCACACGGCTGCCGCCGGGCATGCGCCACTCCTGGCACAGATGCGCCGGATAGGGGTGAATCGCCAGGTGGGTGTAGCGGCCTTGGCCCTCGCCGCGCACCGGGTCGATGAGTACACGCGCCTCGAGCGCCACGCAGCCGGCCGCGTCCACGATCAACGGATTGATCTCCAGCGATTCCAGCGCCGGCAGCTCGCACACCATGTTGGAGACCGCCAGCAGCGCGTCTTCCAGCGCCGTCAGGTCGGCGCCGTACTGGTTCAGCCCGGCGGTCAGCATCTGCCCCTGGCGCGTGGCTTCGATCAGGTTGCGCGCCAGCACGCGGTTGAGCGGCGGCAGGGCGACAGCATGGTCGCGCAGGGCCTCGCCCTGCAGGCCGGCCGAGCCCAGCTGCAGCACCGGCCCAAACACCGGATCACGCAGCACGCGCAGCACGAAGTGACGCGCCTGCGGCCGCTCGCGGCTGTGCGAGAACGTGACATGCGGCGCCGCCCCGCCCTGCCCTGCCGCATCGCCCTGCCGCGCGGCCAGCTCATGCAGGGCCGAGCGCACCGACTCCAGGCTGCTGAGCTTGCGGCGCATGGCGGGTGTGTCGGCGGTGTCGCTGGCGCCCGCGGCGCCCTCCAGGGCCATATCCACCGGCAGGCCGAGCTGTTCGGCCACGAACATGGCCTCGGTGATGCCGCGCGCACTCAAGCAGGGGCGCACCGGCACGCCAAAACTGTGCAAGAGCGCATGTGCCTGCATGCGTGGCAAGCGGGTGCAGCGCTCGGCCACCAGGGCGTCGACCAGCGCACGGCCATTGCCCGATGCGGTGCGGCCCGTGCTGCCACCGGGGCTAGGCACTTCCAGCAGCAGCTTCTGGTTGTCGTAATAGGCCGAGATGCTGTGAAACAACTCGATGACGGTGTCGGGTGTGCGAAACACCGGCACGCCGGCGTCTTCCAGGGCCTGGCGTGCGCCGTCCACCAGCTTGCCGCCCATGAAGCAGCAGCACAGGGCCACGGCGCTCTCGCGCGCGAGCTGCACCAGGCCCTCGGCCACGGCCAGGGGCGAGACCAGCGACATGGGCGAGAGGATGATGAGCACGGCATCCACGCCCGGGTCGCGCGCCACCTGGCGCGTGACCTCCAGGTAGCGCTCGGTGGTGGCATCGCCACTCAGGTCGATCGGGTTGTGGCTCTTCCAGTCGGCGGGCAGCAGTGGTGTCAGCGCAGCCACGGTGTCGCCGCCGAAGCTGGCCAGCGGCACCCCCAGGCGGCGCGCACCGTCCGAGGCCATGCGGGCCGGCCCGGTGCCGTTACTGATGATGGCCAGGCGGCTGCCGCGCGGGTGCAGGTGCCCGGCGAGCGCACGCGCGGCGTGAAAGAGCTGACTCACGTTGCTCACGCGCACTGCGCCGGCGCGGCGCACGGCGGCATCGAAGACCTGATCTGCCAGCTGGGCCGCATCGTTGTCGAGTGCGTCATCGCCCGTGTGGTTGCCCGACTTGAGGACGATGACCGGCTTGATACGCGCGGCCGAGCGCAGCGCGCTGATGAAGCGCCGCGCGTGACGAATCCTCTCGACATGCAGCAGGATGTAGCGCGTGTGCTCGTCGTTGGCCAGATAGTCGAGCACGTCGCCAAAATCCACGTCCATGACCTCGCCGATGGACACGGCGAGCGACAGGCCCAGGCGGTTCATGGTGGCCCAGTCCAGCACGGCGGCGCACATGGCGCCGGACTGCGCGACCAGGGCCAGGTCACCGGCAATGGCGCTGATGTCGGTGAAGGTGGCGTTGAGCGAGGCGTGCGGGCGCACGAAACCAAGCGACTTCGGCCCCATGAAGCGCACCCCGCTGCTGAGCGCCGCCTCGCGGATGCGCTGCTCCAGCGCGGCGCTGTTGCTGACCACGCCGGCCGGGTGCGAGACGACGATGACGTGGTGGATGCCCGCCCGGGCGCACTGTGCGATCAGCTGCGGGATGGTGCGCGGCGGCGAGGTGATGATGGCCAGGTCGATCGGCGGCGGCACCGATTCGATATCCGGCACACAGGGCTGGCCCAGCAGCGTCTGGTGGTGCGGGTTCACTGCCACCAGGCGGCCCTGATAGCCGTGCGTGAGCAGGTTGTTGAAAATGACGTAGCCGGTGCTGCCCGGGTTTTCCGACGCGCCGATGACTGCGATGGCGCGCGGGTCGAACAGCGCCGTGAGGTAGTGCGTTGTGGTCATGGTTGCTCTCTCTGGCAGGTCACGACGCGCCTCCCACTGGCCACGGA
>JAFEES010000325.1 GCA_018240995.1 Pseudomonadota bacterium
GCGGCCAGCAGCGGCTTGAACGGGCCCTCGGGCAGGGGCTGGGCGGCCTTGGCGCTCTCGTGGCGCTGGAAGGCCGCCAGGCCCTCGCTCTGGTAGACGCGCTCGGCTTCGTCGGAAAACAGCACGGCGTCGCCGTCGAAGGCGATGCGCACCTCGCGCGGGTGGGCGTCGCCGGCCTGCACCGACTCGGTCAGCACGCGCGCCGCCGGAAAGCCCAGGTGCAGGGCCGAGCGCACGTCCGTCTCGTTGGCCGACAAAAACAGGTGGGCGCCCAAGGGGCGCAGGTAGCGGAACGGGTCGCGCCCCTGGGTGAACACGCCGCGCTGCACGCTGGCCAGGCCATGCGCCTGGCAGGAGCGGAACACGCGCATGCCGCTCACCGGGTCGTTGCGCGACAGCAGCACCACCTCCACCCGCTGGTGCTCGGCGTGGTTGAAGGCCAGCAGTTTCCTGACCAGCGAAAACGCCACGCCGGGCGGCGCTGGAATGTCCAGGCGCTCGCGCTGCAGCTGCACGTAGGCGCGGTCGTCGCCATGCTCGAAGACGCGGTTTTCCTCCTCGAAGTCGAACAGCGCGCGGGACGAGATGGCGACGACGAGCTTGTCGTCCAAGGTCAAGGCAGTCATTTCAGGTGTCCATGGCGCCGCGCGCCGCCCGCAGCCGATGAACCCAGGGCACCACGCCCGCGCCACCGCCGTCATTCCCGCGCAGGCGGGAATCCAGTTGGCTTGGCGGGGGGCACTGGATCCCCGCCTGCGCGGGGATGACGATGGCAAGGGTGGAGGTGAGAAAAAACAGGTTCATCTCGATTGTCCAGGGCGGGACTAAAAAAACCGGCGCCCCCCCAGGCGCGCGCGAAGCGACTCAGGGGGTGTTCCTTCACTTTACGAATTGGTTCAGCTCGATGATGGGCTGCAGCACCGCCAGCACGATGAGCATGACCACCAGGCCCATGGTCACGATGAGCAGCGGCTCCAGGATGGTGGCCAGCTGCATGGCGCGGCGCTGCACCTCGGTGCCCAGCTGGTTGGCGGCGCGCGCCAGCATGGTGGGCAGCTGGCCGGTCTGCTCGCCCAGGCGCGCGAACATGGACACCAGGCCCGGGAAGCGTTTCTTTTGCGCCAGCGCCGAGGCCAGTGGCGCGCCCTCGCGCACCAGCACCAGGGCCTCCTGGGCGTCGGCGCGCAGGGCGCGGTTGTTCAGCGTCTCGGCCGCGGCGTGCAGGGCGCGCAAGATGGGCACGCCGGCGCCGGTGAGCATGGCCAGCGTGCCGGCAAAGCGCGCCGCGTTGTAGCCGCGCGCCAGTTTGCCCACCAGCGGCAGCCCGAGCCAGGCGGCGTCGAATTTTTCACGAAATGCGGGTCTGGCCAGCGCCGCGCGTACGCCTACAGCTATCGCAATAAGAGCACCCAGCACGGCCCAGCCATAGCCGCGCACGAAGTCGCTGATGGCCAGCATGATGACGGTGAGCAGGGGCAGGGCGCGCTTGGTGCCGGCGAACACGCTGGCCACCTGCGGCACCACATAGCCCACCAGGAACAGCACGATGGCGATCGCCACCAGGGTGACGATGGCCGGGTACAGCGCCGCGCCGATGAGCTTGGCGCGCAGCTGCTGGCGCGCCTCCAGGTCGTCGGCCAGGCTGTCCAGCACCAGGCCCAGGCCGCCGCTGGATTCACCGGCGCCGATCACGGCGCAGTAGATGTCGGAAAACTCGCGCCGGTGCTGGGCCAGCGCGCGCGCGAAGGTGCTGCCGGCGTTGACCTCGGCGCGCAGCGCGGCCACCAGGTGGCGCTGGCGCTGGTCGTCGGCCTCGTCGGCCAGGGCGGTGAGGGCGCGCTCCAGCGGCAGGCCCGAGCCCACCAGGCCGGCCAGCTGGCGCGTCCAGATGGATAGCTGCGTGGCGTTGAATACCGGGCGCGTGAACAGGCGCTGCGCCAGCGTGGGCGCGCTGCCCAGGGCGGCCTCGGGCGACAGCGCCTCCACGTCCAGCGGCACCAGGGCCTGGGCGCGCAGCTGGCTGCGCGCCGCCTTGGGGCTGTCGGCCTCCAGCGTGCCGCGGCGAACATGGCCCTGTGCGTCCAGGGCTTCGAAGGAATAGGCGGGCATGAGTGGTTTCTGGTCAGCCCGCAATGGTAGCCTGGGCCGTAAGGGTCAGCGAGCGCAGGCGCAGTTCGGGGTCGAAGACATCGCTGACCAGCATGAACTCATCGGCGCGCGTGGCCTGGGCCAGCGCCTGCAGGCCGGCGCGCACGGTCTGCGGCCCGCCCACCACGCCCACGGCCAGGAAGTCGGCAATGGCCGCGCGCTCGGGCGCCGGCAGGCCTTGCAGAAAGCCGTCAACGGGCGGGCGCAGCAGGCCGCGCTGGCCGGTGATGATGCCCAGCACGCGCTGGTAGGTGCTGCTGGCCAGGTAGTCGGCATCTTCGTCGGTGGGTGCGGCGACCACCGGCACGCCTATCATCACGTAGGGTTTTTGCAACACGGCGGACGGGCGAAACAGTTCGCGGTACAGCTGTATAGCCGCTTGCAGCAGGCGCGGCGCGAAATGCGAGGCAAACGCATAGGGCAGGCCCATGTGCGCCGCCAGCTGCGCCGAAAACAGGCTGGAGCCCAGCAGCCACAGCGGCACCTGGGTGCCGGCGCCCGGCATGGCGATGATGCGCTGGCCCGGCTGGGCGGGCGCCAGCAGCTGTTGCAGCTCGGCCACGTCGCGCGGGAAGTCGGCCTCGGTCTCCACGCGGTCGCGGCGCAGGGCGCGCATGGTGGCGCCGTCGGTGCCCGGTGCGCGCCCCAGCCCCAGGTCGATGCGGCCGGGGTAGAGCTCGGCCAGCGTGCCGAAGGCCTCGGCCACCACCAGCGGCGCGTGGTTGGGCAGCATGATGCCGCCCGAGCCCACGCGAATGCGGCCGGTGGCGCCCGCGATATGCCCCACCAGCACGGCCGTGGCCGAGCTGGCGATGCCCGGCATGTTGTGGTGCTCGGCCAGCCAGTAGCGCGTAAAGCCCAGCGACTCCGCATGCCGCGCCGTGCGCACGGCGATGTCTAGCGCCTGGGCCACGCTGCCGCCTTCGCGCACGGCGACCAGGTCGAGCATGGACAGCGGGGGGATGTGTTGTGTCGTCATGGCGGCCATTGTGGGCGCAAGCCCTAGGAGGCTGTCGGACTTGGGAATCGTCGGCTGCAAATTGTCCGCAGCGGCCCA
>JAFEES010000326.1 GCA_018240995.1 Pseudomonadota bacterium
GCCGGGGCTTCGCCGCGCTGCCAGCGCGGCAGGGTGCGCTGCAGGCCGAGGGCATCCAGTTCGGCCAGCAGGCGTGTGGCGTCGGCATCCTCGCCACTGACGATGCGCGGGGCGTACCTGCCGTGTGCGTCGTTGCGCTGGGTATCGAATCCGGTGTCCAGCTCGGCGTGCGCCTGCGCCCAGGCGGCTTCCCATTGCGCGGTTTCCGCCTCGGTGAATTTGCGCAGGAAGACCAGCGAGGCTTTGACGGTGGCGTTGCTGGATTTGAAGGTTTCTTCCGGCAGGCTGACCACGGCCAGCAGCTTGGCGCGTCCTTCCGCCCAGCGGCGCAGCCAGGCCAGCGAGGGGTTGTTGAGATTGCCGTCTGGCAGCACGATGCCCATGCGCCCGCCGGGCTTGAGCAGGTTCAGGCAGCGCTCGACGAAGATCAGTTCGGTGGGGCGGTTGTTCTTGCCCTTGCCGATTTCGAACAGATCGAGGATAGGGGTCTTGCTGGCGGCGGCTTGCAGCAGGCGGTGGTGGCTTTGCTCCCACTCGCTGCCGTAGCCGCGTTCGCGGCAGCGTTGCAAGTAGGCGGCGTCCACTGGCACGCGGGTTTCATCACTGCCACCGACCTTCTGGTCTTTGCCGACGTTGGAGCCGAAAGGCGGGTTGGTCAGCACCAGGTCGAAGCGGCCATCGAAGATGCCGTTGATGTCGAGCAGGCCGTCGTGATAGTGGATGCCGCCGTGCCCGTCGCCGTGCATGATCATGTTCATCTTGGCGGTGCGGGCGGCACGCGGTTCGGCATCGGTGCCGTAGATGCACTGCCACGCCAGCCGGCCGACACGGGTGTCGATGGGTTTGTTGTCGTCGCCGCTGGGCAGCAGTTGCAGGTTCAGGCGTGAAAACGCTTCTTCGATCTGGCGCTCTTCCTCGTCTTCGGGCAGGCCAAGCGCCTCGATGCGGGCGCGTTCTTCGTCCTTCTGGCGTTGAATGTCCGCCACGATCTGGGCACGGACGTGCTCGAAGGCTCGGATCAGAAAACCGCCGGAGCCCGATGCCGGATCGCAGATGAGCTGCGTTTCCTGCGGGTTGAGCAGGTCGACCATGAACTCCACCACCGGGCGCGGGGTGAAGAACTGGCCCAGTTCGCCCCGGAAGGTGGTGCCAAGGAACTTTTCGAAGGCCAGGCCCTTGATGTCGTCGCCGGTCTTGGAAAGGTCGAAACGCTCCAGTTGCTTGACGATGCGGCGGAAGGTTTCTTCCGAGATGTCGAGCTTGTCAGCGGCGGTGAACAGGTCGTCGGCGCGGTAGAAGGCCTTGGTCTGGTCGAACAGGCCATCGTGCACGGCGGGGTCGGTGGGCAGGCGCACGGCGGCGCGGCGGTCCAGGTAGTCGGTGGTGAAGGTGCCGTGCTGGCCGGAGCGCTCGACGTACATCTTGATGAAGAGAATCTACGAGATGGTGTCGAAGGCGCGGCCGGGGTCCATCTTGTGCACGTCGCGCAGGATGCTGTGGCAGACGAACAGCAGGTCCTGGAACTCCTTGCGATTGAAGGCGCGCAGGCTGTCCAGCACCTCTTTCAGCCGTTTGGCATCGCCCCAATCGGAGGCCTTGGGAATTTCGTTGATGGCGACGAAT
This sequence comes from Pseudomonadota bacterium, assembly GCA_018240995.1. GTDB lineage: Bacteria > Pseudomonadota > Gammaproteobacteria > Burkholderiales > Burkholderiaceae_C > Alicycliphilus. The sequence goes on from JAFEES010000326.1 coordinate 1,624, forward strand.
TCGCCCGGCGTGCGCGCCACCAGCTTGAAGACGGCGGTGTGGCGCTGGTTGGTAGCGATGAATATTTCGCAGCCGGAGGCCACGGTGTAGGACGCGGCCTGGTAGTAGTCGCGCTCCTGAATCTCGATGGTGTCGGTCTTGCATTCGACGACGAGGACGGGGAAGCGCTTGGCTGTACGGTCGTCCACGGACTGCCAGATGACGATGTCGGCACGCGGGCTGCGATGGCCGTGCTGGGTGCGTTGCTCCTGATCCATCTGCTCCAGCGTGTAGCCGTAGTGCTCGACCAGCGTGCGAATGAACTTCTGGCGGACGACTTCCTCAGGCTTGGCGCTGACGTCGCGCCATTCCTTGCGCAGGGGAATCCACAGCCAATGGCCTTCCTGGTGCAGCGCATCCGGCACCGGCGGAAACGGCAGGCTGGGGGTGTGAGTGGGTTTCTTGGTCTTGGCCATGTCGTCGTTCCCGTTCAATCCGGTTTCTTTTCTTCATCCGCACCACCGGCGCGCACCCAGTCGTCCACCTCCGTCACCTTGAACTTCCACAAGCGTCCCACGCGGTGCGCGGGCAGGTGCTTGCGGTCGATCCAGCGGTAGATGGAATCGCGTTTGACGCCCAAGTGTTCGGCGATCTGTTCGACGGATACCCAAGGCTCGGTCACGGCATGCTCCAGTGGCAGGAAATTGGATGGCACAAAATCGCATCCAATCGCAAAGACTCCAATCTAACAGGGAATCTCTGCGCCGACCACGAAACGCTTGGCTTTCTGGTCAAACAGCGCGTTCATCGAGCTCCACATCACCATCCTTGAAGGAGCACTCCATGACCGAAGCCTCATTGACCCCGACCCAGCACGCCATCCTCTCCCACGCCCTCGACCACGCCGATGGGCGCGTCGAATGGTTCCCGTCCAACATCCACGGCGGCGCGCGCCTGAAGGTGCTGGCGGGCCTCGCCAAACGCGGGCTCATCGGGCAGGTTGGCACGCGGTGGAGGGTCATTGCCGCAGGCTACGAAGCGCTTGGCGTCCCGCGCCCCGGCGTCGGCGAGAAGCGCATCGGCAAGTTCGAGGCCCAGCTCGACCAGATCATCGCCAATGCCGAAGGCGCGCCGCCCGTGCCAACCGATGCGGAACTGGAGGCCGCCGTTGCCGCCGCCGAATCGACGTGGGCCAAACCGCGCACGCGGGTGGACAGCAAGCAGGCCGAGGTGGTGCGGATGCTCCAACGGCCCGAAGGCGCGACCGTCCGCCAGATTTGCGATGCCACCGGCTGGCAGGCGCACACGGTACGCGGCGCATTCGCCGGGGCGTTCAAGAAGAAACTGGGCCTGACGCTGGTGTCCGACAAGCAGCCCGGCGGCGAACGCATCTACCGCGTGGCTTGAAGGAAAATGGAGCCAGAAGCCAGAAAGAGCTTGGCTTCCGTCTCCGTCAGCGCGTTACTTCAACCATCGCCATCACGGAGAACACCATGAGCAACATCACTATCCCGGCCAGCCGCAACGAAACGTGGGGCTTCTGGGGCGCGATGAACGAGCACGCCGCCACTGGCTGGC
>JAFEES010000327.1 GCA_018240995.1 Pseudomonadota bacterium
ATATGCGCCTCGAAGTAGGCGCCCACGGCCGGGGCCGGGCCGGCCTGGCCCGCGTAGCCTATGGATGCCAGCGCCTGGCCCACGCTCACGCCCTGGGCGTCGCGCTGGGCCAGCGCATGCTCCAGCGTGAAGGCGCCGGCGAACACGCCCGAGCCCATCATCACCGGCACGAAGCGCGAGCCCTCCTCGTTCGTCCACACCGCCACCTCGATGGGCGCGCGCGTGCGCACCCCCGCGGCGTTCAGCGTGCGCAGCACCTCCAGGCCGGCCAGCACGCCGTAGTTGCCGTCGAACTTGCCGCCCGTGGGCTGGGTGTCGATATGGCTGCCGGTCATCACCGGCGGCAGGCTGTCATCCTCGCCCGCCCGGCGCGCGAAGATGTTGCCAATGGCGTCCACGCGAATCGTGCAGCCGGCGCCCTGCGCCCATTGCACGAATAGGTCGCGGCCCTGGCGATCCAGGTCGGTGAGGGCGATGCGGCACACCCCCCCCTTGGGCGTGGCGCCGATCTGCGCCAGATCCATCAGCGACTGCCACAGGCGCGCACCGTCTATGCGCAGTGCGGCCAGGGCCGCATTCGGGGGAAGATGCCTATCCATGGAAACTACTCCTTTCACGCCATGCCCACGCCCAGGTAGCGATCCTTGACGGCCTCGTCCGCCAGGAACTCGGCGTTGCCGGCCTCGTGCACGATGCAGCCCTGTTCGATGATGTAGTGGCGATCCGCCAGCTGCGTGCAGACCTCCAGGTTTTGCTCCACCAGCAAGATGGTGACACCCGCGGCCTTGATGGTCTTGAGCTGGGCCACGATCTCCTCGACGATGACGGGGGCCAGCCCCTCCACGGGCTCGTCCAGCATCAGCAGGCGCGGCGCATTCATCAGCGCGCGGCCTATGGCCAGCATCTGCTGCTCGCCGCCCGAGAGCTGGCCGCCGCCGTTCGCGCGCCGCTCCTGCAGGCGCGGGAAGATGCGGTAAACGTCCGCCAGCTGCCAGGGCGACTTCTTGCGCTGCGCCAGCAGCAGGTTTTCCTCCACCGTCAGCAGCTTGAAGATGCCGCGGTGCTCGGGCACCAGGCAGATGCCGCGCTGCGCCACCTGGTGCGTGGCCAGGCGGTTGGTGGCCTCGCCGGCAAAGCGCACCTGGCCCTGCGTGGGTTGCATCACGCCGGCAATGGTCTTCAGCGTGGTGGTCTTGCCCGCGCCGTTGCGGCCCAGCAGGGTGACCAGTTCGCCCTCATTGACCTGCAGCGACACGCCCTGCAGCACATGGCTCTTGCCGTAATGGGCGTGGACGGCATCCACGGACAGCAATGTCTTCATGCCTTGCCCCCGGTGATCATGTTGCCCAGGTAGGCCGTGCGCACGCGCTCGTCGTTGCGTATCTCGGCGGGCACGCCCTCGGCCAGCACGCGGCCCAGCTGCATGACGGTGATGGTGTCGGAGATGTCCATGACGATGCCCATGTTGTGCTCTATCAGCACCACGGTGTGCTCGCTCTTCAGGCCCTGTATCAGCCGCTTCATGTCATCCAGGTCGTCAATGCCCATGCCCGACGTGGGCTCGTCCAGGAAGATGGCCTTCGGCCTGGCGGCCAGCGCCATGCCGACTTCCAGGCGCCGCTGCTGGCCGTGCGACAGGTTGCCGGCCGGCGTGGCGGCATGGCGCGCCAGGCCCACGCGCTCCAGCACCTGGGCCACGGTGTCGGCGCAGGAGCGCGGCCCGGTGGGCGTGTGCCAGCAGTCCAGCGCCTTGGCCGGTGCCACGCCCTGGGCCGCCAGGCGCAGGTTCTCGCGCACCGGCAGGGTCAAAAACAGGCTGGTGACCTGGAAGGAGCGCGCCATGCCGCGGCGCACGCGCCGGTGGTCGGGCTCGCGCGTCACGTCGTGGCCGTCGAAGATGATGCGCCCGCCGCTCACCGTCTTGGTGCCGGTGAGCATGTGGAACAGCGTGGTCTTGCCCGCGCCGTTGGGGCCTATCACCGAATGCACGGTGTTGGCGCGTACCTTCAGGTCCACGCCGCCCAGGGCCACGAACTTGCCGTAGTGCTTGGCCACGCCCTGGGCTTCGAGCAGGATGGGGGTGCTGGCGTTCATGCCTGGCCTCCGTTGGATGCGGCGGCGGTATCCGGCGCCGGCCCCTTGCGGCGCAGCAGCGCCCACAGGCTCTCGCCCAGGCCCCACAGGCCGCGCTGCAGGCCCAGGCTGACCACCATCAGCACCACGCCCAAGAGCAGCAGCCAGCGCGGCCACAGCGTGGACAGCCAGTCGCCCAGCAGCACGTAGAAGGCCGCGCCCAGCACCGAGGCCAGCAGGTTGCCCGTGCCGCCAATGACGGTGATGACGATGATCATCTCGCTGGTGTGGTACTCCACGTTGGACAGCGGCGCGATGCCGGTCATCATGGCGTGCAGGGCGCCGGCCAGGCCGGTCACGGCGCCCGAGATGACGAAGGCCTGCAGTTTCAAGAGGCGCAGGTCGTAGCCCACGGCGGCGGCGCGCTCCTCGTTGTCGCGCACGGCCAGCAGCGTGCGGCCGAACATCGAGTCGCACACGCGGCGCAGCAGCCAGAAGGCCAGCAGGAACAGCGCGGCGACGAAGCCGTAGTACTGCCAGGGCGAGACCAGCGGCCACAGCGTCTGGCCGGCGACGGCGATGGACGGGCGCGGAATGTCCAGCAGACCGTTGTCCCCGCCCGTCAGCCCGGGCAGCGAATAGGCCAGGAAATAGAACATCTGCGCGAATGCCAGCGTCAGCATGACGAAGTAGGTGCCGCGCTGGCGGATGGCGATCCAGCCCACCACGGCCGCGCCCACGGCCCCCATGCCAACGGCCGCCAGCAACGCCAGCGGCATGGGCAGCGGCCAGCGCGTGAGCAGCAGGGCGATGGTGTAGCTGCCCAGGCCGAAGAAGATGCCCTGGCCGAAAGACAGCAGGCCCGTGTAGCCCAGCAGCAGGTTGCAGCCCATGGCGGCCAGGGCGTAGATCAGCACCTCGCTGGCCAGCGAGCCCGACTGCATGAACAGCGGCATGGCGACGACGATGGCCAGCGCGAGAACGAAGTGAAAATGCCTGGTCATGGCGCTCATCCTTTGCGGCCCAGCAGGCCATGGGGGCGCAGCAGCAGCACGGCGGCCATGGCCACGTAGATCATGATGCGCGCGCCCTCG
>JAFEES010000328.1 GCA_018240995.1 Pseudomonadota bacterium
TGTTTCGCACCTCCAGCAACCTGGCGGCGGCCTACGGCATCGCGGTGACGCTGGACATGACCATCACCACGGTGCTGACCTTCTTCGTGGTGCGCTACGGCTGGGGCTACCCGCTGGCGCTGTGCATTCTGGCGACGGGGTTCTTCTTCTTCGTGGACATCATGTTCTTCGGCTCCAACCTGCTCAAGCTGGTGGAGGGCGGCTGGTTCCCGATTCTGATCGGCGGCCTGGTGTACACGCTGATGATGACCTGGAAGCGCGGCCGCGAGCTGCTCAATCAGGCCTTGCAGGAGACGGCGCTGGGCCTGACGGATTTCCTGGAGTCGCTGTTCATCGCGCCGCCGGCGCGCGTGCCGGGCACGGCGGTGTTCCTGACGGGCGAGCCGGGCATAGTGCCGAACGCGCTGCTGCACAACCTCAAGCACAACAAGGTGCTGCACGAGCAAAACCTGTTCGTCACCGTGCGCAGCCACGAAACGCCCTGGATTGGCATGGACAAGCGCCTGGAGGTCGAGTCGCTGGGCCACGATTGCTGGCAGGTGATGGTGCACTACGGCTTCAAGAACGACGTCAACCTGCCGCGCGCGCTGGCGCATATCACCGGGCGCGGCATCAAGCTCGATGCCATGAGCACCAGCTACTTCCTGTCGCGCGAGATCGTCATTCCCACGCTGGGCGCCGGCATGGCCGCCTGGCGCCAGAAGCTGTTCGCCCAGATGCACCACAACGCCGGCGGCGCGGCTGAATTTTTGAGCCTGCCGAGCAATGCGGTGGTGGAGCTGGGTGGCAAGGTCGAGATCTGAGAGCCTGAGGGCAGCTATGAACCAAGCAACCGTCACCATGGGTCTGCACCAGCCCAGCAAGTCAGGCCTTGGCATGCTCATGCTGGGCGCCGTCGGAGTGGTGTTCGGCGACATCGGCACCAGCCCGCTGTACGCCTTTCGCGAGGTGTTCGCCGAGGGCCGCGTGCCGCTGTCGCCGGCCAACGTGCTGAGCGCGACCTCGATGTTCCTGTGGGCGCTGATCATCGTCGTGGCCTTCAAGTACGTAGGCCTGGTGATGCGCGCCGACAACGACGGCGAGGGCGGCATGATGGCGCTGCTGGCGCTGGCCTCGCGCTCGGTGGGCGAGCAGCCGCGCCTGCGCGCCGGCATGCTGGCGGTGGGCGCGTTTGGCGTGGCATTGTTCTTTGGCGACGGCGTCATCACGCCGGCCATCTCGGTGCTGTCGGCCGTGGAGGGCCTGGAGGTGGCCACGCCCGCGGCCAAGCCCTATGTAATGCCTATCGCCATCACCGTGCTGGCCCTGCTGTTCCTGGTGCAGCGCCGCGGCACGGCCAGCATAGGGCGCTTCTTCGGGCCGGTGATGGTGCTGTGGTTCGTCATCCTGGGGGCCATAGGCGTGCCGCAGATCCTGCGTGCGCCACAGGTGCTGGCGGCCATATCGCCACTGCACGCCCTGCATTTCATGGCCTCGCACCCACATATCGCCTTCATCACGCTGGGTGCCGTGTTCCTGTGCCTGACCGGTGCCGAGGCGCTGTACGCCGACATGGGCCATTTCGGCAAGCGGCCGATCCGCCTGGCCTGGTTCGTGCTGGTGATGCCGGCGCTGCTGCTCAACTACCTGGGCCAGGGGGCGCTGGTGTTGTCGCAACCCAAGGCCGCCGAGAACCCGTTTTACCTGCTGGCGCCGCCCTGGGCGCTGGTAGGCCTGGTGGTGCTGGCCACGGCGGCCACGGTGATCGCCTCGCAGGCGCTGATTTCCGGGGCGTTTTCCGCGGCCAAGCAGTCCATGCAGCTCAACTTCCTGCCGCGCATGCGCATCGAGCACACCTCGTCGGAGGAGATCGGCCAGATCTATGTCGGCGCCGTGAACTGGCTGCTGCTGGCGGGCGTGGTGCTGACGGTGGTGCTGTTTCGCAACTCATCGGCCATGGCCGCGGCCTACGGCATCTCGGTCAGCCTGCTGATGGTCATCACTACTTGCCTGACCTATTTCGTGGTGCGCCACGGCTGGCATTACCCCATGCCCCTGGCGGTGGCCGCCACGGGCGCCTTTTTGCTGGTGGATCTGGTGTTCTTCGCCTCCAACGCGCTGAAGATCACCGATGGCGGCTGGTTCCCGCTGCTGATGGCAGCCGTGGTCTTCATGGTGATGGCCACCTGGCGCCGCGGCCGCGAGCTGATAGGCGAAAGCAACCGCCTGCATTCCATAGCCCTGCCAGACTTCCTGGAGGCGGTGTTCGCCCACCCGCCGCCGCGCGTGGCCGGCACGGCCGTGTTCCTCAACTCCGTGGCCGGCATCACGCCCAGCGCCTTGCTGCACAGCCTCAAGCACTACAAGGTGCTGCACGAGCGCAACCTGTTCGTCAATGTGCGCAGCCACGAAGTGCCCTGGGTGGCGCAGCAGCAGCGCTGTGAGGTCACCGCGCTGGGCCATGACTGCTGGCAGGTGACGATCCACTATGGCTTCAAGGATCACTTCGACTTGCCGCTGGCGCTGCAGGGCGTGCAGGGCGCGGTGGGGGAGCTGGAGCCCATGGCCACCAGCTATTTCCTGTCGCGCGAGGTCGTCGTGCCGCGCCCAGGCGGCGGCATGGCGCAGTGGCGCGAGCAGCTGTTCACGCGCCTGCAACTGAACGCCAGCGCCATGGCGGAATTTCTCTGCCTGCCCAGCAATGCGGTGGTCGAGCTGGGCTCCAAGATCGAAATCTGATTCCATTTCTAAATCATCCGTGTCGTTGTTGCTTCGCCTTGCCGTGCGACAGCACTGCCTGCGGCTTCGCGCCTCTAGACACGAATGATTTGGAAACCGAATGAGCGCTGCAGCCAAGGCGCGGTGCCAATGCCACAATGCCGCGCCATGCAGTTTTTCAAAGACCTGAGCCTGTCCGCCTTCACCGCCGGCTTTGTGGCGGTGCTGGTGGGCTTCACCAGTTCCGTGGCCATCGTGTTCCAGGCGGCCCAGGCGTTTGGCGCCACGCCCGGGCAGGTCACCTCGTGGATGTGGGCCCTGGGCCTGGGGATGGGGCTGTGCTCGCTCGTGCCCTCGCTGATCCTGCGCCAGCCGGTCATGGTGGCCTGGTCCACACCCGGCGCCGCGGTGTTGGCCACGGCGGGGCTGGCGGGGGGCTTTTCCATGAGCGAGGCCATAGG
>JAFEES010000329.1 GCA_018240995.1 Pseudomonadota bacterium
CTAGTCATCCAATCCCTATTTTTGGGGCGCCGCCGGCCCCCACCCCAGCCCTCCCCCGAAAGGGGAGGGGGCAAAACCACTTACCACTTACCCCTCGCTACTTACCAACCAAAATGACTCCCAACCCCATCGAATCGGCGATGTATTCCGCCAGCCAGCTGTTTTTGACACCTGTGCTGATCCTCATCGCCCTGCTGTTCGTCCACGCCTTCTACGCCCTGGGTGCCTTCCTCTGGCAGGCCTGGCAGCGCCACACCGGCCAGGGCGGCGGCTATGAGCTGGCAGCGGCGCTGGCGCGCAACCCGCGCCTGTCGCCGACCGACCTGGAGGCCCTGGCCACCAAGCGCATGGAGTTCGCCCGCATCGCCACGCGCATCGCCCCCATGCTGGGCCTGGTGGCCACCATGATCCCCATGGGCCCGGCGCTGATGGCGCTGTCCGACGGGCAGATGGCCGACGTGTCGCGCAACCTCACCGTGGCCTTCTCGGCCGTGATCCTGGCGCTGCTGGCGGCGTCGATCAGCTACACCGTGGTCAACGTGCGCCGGCGCTGGTATGCGGTGGATCTGGCGGCCATCGAGCATGGCCTGCCGCAGACCCGGCGTGTCCCTGACCCGGTGGTCGCGATGGCCGCGGAGGGCGCACGATGAGCCGCCTGCGCCTGATGCAAGACCTGGAGGCCGACGACCCCATCCTCTCGGTCGTGAACCTGATCGACGTGTTCCTGGTGGTCATCGCCGCGCTGCTGCTGGCCGTGGCCAACAGCGCGGTGAACCCGTTCGGCAGCGAATCGATCACCGTCATCAAGAACCCCGGCAAGGACAACATGGAGGTCATCGTCAAGGACGGCCAGAAGGTCGAGCGCTACAAGGCCAACGGCGAGATCGGCGAAGGCCAGGGCGCCAAGGCCGGCGTGGCCTACCGGCTCAAGGACGGCTCCATGGTCTATGTGCCGGAGGCGGGGGAGGGAAAGGGGTTCTGACCGATGCTGGCCTGCAGGTCAGGCCAGCGCGGAACGGAAAAAGCCGGAAGTTGCGGTGCAACTTCCGGCTTTTGAATAGCTGCCACTGCCGCCGCTGCCCAGGACGTGACCGTGGGCGAGGCATGGACGGCATACCTGACAGACCGCCGCCCGTACTGGGGCGAGCGCCACTATGCTGACCATGAAGCCCTGGCCCGTGCTGGTGGGCAATCTGCCATCCGTGGCACCCGTGGCCGTGGCGTGACCGTGGACGGCCCGCTGCATCCCTTGATGGCCCTGCCCATGCGGGAGCTGACAAGTGCCCGTATCGAGGCATGGGCCCAGCGTGAAGGACAAAGCCGTCCTACCGTCGCCCGCCTGGCCTGGCGACTGCTACGGGCTTTTCTGGCCTGGTGCGGCGAGCATCCCGATTACCGCCTGGTGACCGATGGCAACCCGGCAAAGACCCGCCGCACCCGTGAGGCACTGGGCAAGGCCGCAGCAAAGGATGATGCGCTACTCAAGGAGCAGTTGCCCGGCTGGTTTGCCGCCGTCCAAGCCCTGCGCAACCCGGCCCAGGCCGCCTACCTGCAAGCCCTGCTGCTGGTGGGGGCCCGCCCTGGCGAGCTGCTGGGGCTGCAATGGCAGGACGTGAATGTCCAATGGCGTGGCCTGACCATCCGCGACAAGGTGGAGGGCGAGCGCATCATCCCCTTGACGCCCTACGTTCACCACCTGCTGGCCGGGTTGCCGCGCCGTGGCGTGTACGTCTTTGCCGGGGACGGTGACAAGCCCATGAGCAAGCCGCACAAGCCCCATGCAACCGCCTGCACCGTAGCCGGTATCGAGGGCCTGACATTGCATGGACTGCGCCGCAGCTTCGGCACCTTGTCCGAGTGGCTGGAATTGCCCGCTGGCGTGGTGGCGCAGATACAAGGGCACAAGCCATCGGCCACGGCAGAAAAGCATTACCGCGTGCGCCCTCTCGACCTGCTGCGCCTGCACCATGAAAAGCTGGAAAGCTGGATATTGGAGCAGGCCGGGGTGCAGTTCGATGCCCAGGCAGAACCCGGCAAGCTGCGCGTGGTGCTGTGAAGCAACTCCTCTGCAATACAAGTTTCAGTATAATCGCGCTATGAAGCCTATCGAGTTCCGTGGTAGTTCGTTGGACGACCTGCGCAGCTTTCCGCATCCGGCCATGCGCGATGCTGGCTACCAGCTTGACCGCGTGCAACACGGCTTGCAGCCCGACGACTTCAAGCCCATGCCCAGCATTGGGGCCGGTGTCGAAGAATTGCGCGTATGGGACGAGGCGCGGACGTTCCGCGTGGTGTACCTGGCGCGCATGGTCGATGCAGTCTATGTGCTGCACTGCTTCCAGAAAAAGACCCAGCAAACCGCCAAGCGGGATATTGAGCTGGCCCGTAGGCGTCTCAAAGATTTGATGAAGGAGCTTGCGCCATGACCGAGAACCAAAGATTCGCCAGCGTCTGGGATGCCATCGAGGACACCCCGCAAGAGGCCGCAAGCCTGCGCGCCCGTTCGCACCTGATGATGAGCATTGCCGAGGCCATCCGCGTGCAGGGACTAACCCAGGCCCAGGCCGCCGCCTTGTTCGGCGTGACCCAGCCGCGCATATCCGACCTGGCGCGCGGCAAGGTAGCGCTGTTCTCGCTGGATGCCCTGATGGACATGGCCGCTGCTGCTGGCATGGCCCCTGCCATCACCGTGACCGTGCCCAAGGCACCGCCCGCAAGGCGTGCAAAAAGGCGCGCGCCCGCCCACGCCTGACCGTTTCGCTCCAGCTAGGCCCGCGAACCGAAAAGCGGGTTTCCCTGCCCGCCTGCTGGGGCACCTTTTCAGGGTTGCGCTATGGGAGGCGCACGAATGGCAATTGAAGATGAGTTTTGCACTCTGTCGGAGCTTGCGGGCAGCATGGCCGCCGCCGTGGTGGTGAAGTACGCGCGACCACCTGGCGAGGTGTTTACCTGGCAGGGCAGCGACGGGGAGCTATGCAGCATGGACGCCAGCGAGAACATCCGGATTGTGTCCCGTCAAAACGCCGTTCTGGAGATATTCCGCCTGACACAGCAGGGGAACATCGTGCCCCTAAATATGTCCTTGATGCCTGCCGCACAGCCGGTGCCGTATGAGCACTTCGACCGCC
>JAFEES010000032.1 GCA_018240995.1 Pseudomonadota bacterium
CCAGGTTCAGCGCGATCAGCGTGAACAGCGCGGCAAGCAGCGCCACCACGGCCGGCGACTGCAGCTGAAAGCCCCAGCCCACGGCCTCGCCCGCGGCGCGCAGGGCCAGCATCAGCGCGCCCAGCGCCAAAAAGGACAGCAGCACGCCGGCGGTGTAGGCCAGGCCGCTGATGCGGTGCGCGCGCGCGTCCTGGGCGTGGCGCGCAAAGCCCAGCACCTTGATGGCCAGCACCGGGAACACGCAGGGCATGAGGTTCAGGACCAGCCCGCCCAGCAGCGCGCCGGCCAGGGCCAGCAGCCAGGCGGCCAGCGGCGCGGGCGTGGGCGCCGTGCTCGGGGGCTGGGCATTGGCGGCATTGGCCTTCAGCGCTGCCGCCAGCGCCGGCGACATGCTGGCCAGCGGCGCCAGCGCCGGCCAGCCGCCGTCCACCGGCAGCTGCAGGCGCCAGCCCTGGCCGCCATGGGCCAGCACCACGGGCATGGGCTCGGGGCCCTCGCTGCGCTCGCGCGACAGCGGCAGGCGCGCCGTCCACAGGGCGCCGTCCCAGCGCTGCTGGGGCGTGGCGGCGGTTTCCACCACGCCCATGGTTTCCGGGAAGACCTCCAGTTTTTGCCCCTGCAACGCGCTGGGCAGGCCGGCCACGCGCAGGGTGACGGCGCCCTCATCCACGCGCGCGCTGCTGCCCTCGGCCGCCGGCAGATCCTGTGGGAAGGCCCGGGCGGCGGCATCGAAGGCCGCGGCGTGCAGCGCCGTCGTGCCCTGGATGGGCAGCTGCAGGGTGAATTCGCCGTCCTCGGGAATGCATTCCTGGCGGCACACCAGCCACGAGGCCTTGAGCGCGATCGTCACCTCCTTGGTCAGCGGGCCGGGATTGAAGGCCGGCGACACGGTGACGGGCACAGGCAGCAGCGTGGTGCCCTCGTAGCCGTAGTTGGCCAGGTGGCCTATGGGAATCTTGCGCGGCACGGGCCAGGCGATTTCACCCGCATCCATGCCCGCCGGCAGGCGCCATTCGAGCTGCGTGGGCAGGCCCGAGTCGCCCGGGTTCTTCCAGTAGGTATGCCAGTCGCGCTGGTGCGTCAGCAGCAGGCCCAGCTGCAGCGGCTTGCCTGGCCCCACGCCCTGGGGTGCCTGGGCGACGAGCTCGGCGCGCACCTGGGGCGTGGTCACCACGCTGCTGCCGGCGCTGGCCGTGGTTTTGAGCTGGATTTGACTGCTTGCACCCATAGGTAGGGCGCCAGCAGCTATGACAATAAGAGCGGAGATGAGGCGCGGTAAAAAACGGTTCAACATGTCGCAGGGTGGGAGCGGCCGGGCGCTGATAGGTTCCTTGGAGCAATGGTAGAGCCTCCACTAAGATGGCCGGCATGTCATACCCCTCCCGCTTCTGGGCCGAACTGTCCACGCGCGACTTTGCCGAGGCGCGCACCTGGGGCCTGGCCGCGCAGACCGTGGCCGTGCTGCCCGTGGCCGCCGTGGAGCAGCATGGGCCGCACCTGCCGCTGTCGGTGGACGCCACGCTGCTCGACGGCGTGATCGCCGCCGCGCTGCCGCTGTTGGCGCCCGAGCTGCCGGTGCTGTTCCTGCCGCCCATGAACCTGGGCCTGTCCACCGAGCACCGCTCCTACGCCGGCACGCTGACGCTGTCGCCGGCCACGCTGCTCGCGTTGTGGACCGAGGTGGGCGAATGCGTGGCGCGCGCCGGCATCAAGAAGCTGCTGATCTTCAACGGCCATGGCGGCAACGTGGCCGCCATGGACATCGTGGCGCGCGAGCTGCGCCAGCGCTGCGGCCTGCTGGTGTACGCCAGCAGCTGGTTCAACCTGCCGCTGCCGGACGCCGTGGCGGCGCTGTTCAGCGCCCACGAGCACCGCTTCGGCATCCACGGCGGCGAGATCGAGACGTCGATGATGCTGCACCTGGCACCCGCCACCGTGCACATGGAGCATGCGCGCGACTGGCGCTCCACGTCGCAGGATCGCGCCGAACGCTTTGCGCTGCTGGGCAATGGCAAGAGCGCCAAGATGGGCTGGGCCATGGAGGACTACCAGAGCGCCGGCGCCGTGGGCAACGCCGCCGCCGCCAGCGCAGACAAGGGGCAGGCGGTGGTGCTGGCGGCGGGCCAGGCGCTGGCCCAGCTGCTGGCCGAGCTGCATGCGCTGCCGCTGTCCACGCTGGCGTCATCGCCCAATCAATACAAATAACTGGGTATATCCAGGCTCACAGGACTCCGGCCTGGGTGTGGCGTCTCCGGCACAACAGGTGGCGGAAATCACATTTAAAACGAACGATCGCTCTATTTTCTAGAGTCATTCGGTTACATTTGACGGTTTTGGTTGCGATCCTGCGACCCCGTGCCCGTGGATGTCCACCGGCATTCCACAAGACTCATGGAAATCAACGTGAACCGTCATTCGATAGCCGTCCTCGTGGCCAGCCTGTTGCTGGTGGCATGCGGCGGTGGCAGCAACAATTCTTCTTCTTCCGCCTCTCCTGAAACGCCACAGGAAAAGCCGGCGGCGCCCCCGGTCGAGACGGTGCCTACGCCACCACCCCAGACGGCGCCCACGCCCCCGGTGGACACGGTGCCTACGCCGCCGGTCGAGACGGTGCCTACGCCTCCGGTGGACACGGTGCCTACGCCGCCGGCCGAGACGGTGCCCACGCCTCCGACCCAGCCGGTGCCTACGCCGCCACCCCAGCCGGTGCCCACGCCTCCGGCCGAGACCGTGCCTGTGCCCCCGCACGTCATAGAGCCTGCGCCGCAGTCGCCATCCACACCCTCGACACCCTCGACGCCCTCGACGCCATCCACACCCTCGACGCCCTCGACGCCTCCACCGCCCGTGGCGCCGCCGCCGCCCGTGGCACCCGTTGCGCCCAGCGAGGCCGACCTGATCAACGAGGCCCTGGCCACGGGCAACAGCTCCAGGCTGTCCACCGGCTCCGCGCAATACCTGCTGCAGACGGCTGCGCAGGGCGTGCAGCAGCTGCGCCAGAAGCAGCAGGCCGTGATCGCCTCGCTGCTGGACGACACCACGGCCGCGCCGCTGGACTTCACCACCAACAGCCAGAGCCTGCGGCCGCTGATGGCCACGGCCGCCAGCCCGCTGCTGGTGTCCAACAACGGCAATGTGCTGGCCAGCATCAGTATCGCCGCGGGCGGGCGCGCCATTGGCTATGGCAAGGATCTGCTGGGGCAGCTGGCCACGGCCTCGGGCGGCAACCAGGCGCAGTTGCCGCTGTTCACGCGCAGCTTCACCTGGCTGGTGACGGGTCAGGCCCAGGGGGCGTTGCCCGCCCCGGTGCGCGTGGCCACGCAGAACTACGACTTCAGCAAGGTGGCCAGCTTCGTGGCGCGCCTGGGCGGCAAGGCCGAGGACCTGAAGTGCCCCATCGCCAACCCGGCCAACACCTGCTGGCAGAACGCCGACATCCTGGTCTTCGGCCAGGGCACGCCCGCATCAGGCGGGCTCACCGATCTGGTCAGCGGCTACCTGCAGTCGGGCAAGAGCGTGCTCTACCTGCACAACAGCTGGAACAGCGCGGCCGGTGACAGTCAGGTGCTGCAGGCCATGGGCATGCAGCTGGGTGGCAGCGCGGGCAACTTCTACGCTCCCGCCGACGGTGTACAGATAGGCAGCAGCCGTACCGCCGCCCAGCAGCGCCAGGCGAGCGACCGCCTGGCCGGCCATGATGTGGCGCTGAGCCAGCTTTTGAGCGGCGCCAGCGTCAACTTCGCCACCGACACCACCCTGGTGGGCTACCTGGACGGCATTCGCGCCGACCTCACGGCCATGGAGAGCCAGGGCGTGAACCTGTTTTCCGACAGCTACCTGCAAAAGCCCTACATGGACGCGCATCGCCGCCTGGTGCTGTGGGCCGACCTGTACCGCAGGCAGGTGGATTACGCGGCCGTCAAACGCTCCGACGCCACCGGCTTTTATCGCACGCTGGCGGCCGATTCGCTGAGCTACGCCGTGCGCCCGGCCGAGGCCGCGCCGAAGAACTTCGGCGACTGGATGCCGGCCGCCTCGCCCAACCTGCAGCCCATGGACGCGTGGGAGACGCTGGAGGTGACCATCGCCCAGGGCGGCGGGCGCACCGCCATAGGCCGCGGCGCCATCCCCGGCAAGGCCGTGCTGGTGGAGATCGCCGACGCCGCCGGTGCCGCCGGCCTGGCCGTGCGCGTGGGCCAGGTCCGCACGCGCGGCAATCCGCTGAGCCAGGAAAACTACACCCGCCCGCGCCAGCCCGACGGCCACCAGGCGGCCCTGAAGGCGGGCAAGACGCTGCAGTACGTCAGCGCCTGGGGCGGCCCGTTGTTCCTGGATTATTCCGGCGCCACGCCGGGCTCGGTGGTCAAGCTGCGCGTGCGCGGCAGCGTGAAGTACGCGCATTTCGACTTCACGCGCAACCCGGGCCAGGCCGAGATCGACGAGGCCGTGCTGGCGCTCAAGCGCGCCGACTTCGGTTGGCAGACCTCGAAGATGGTCGGCGGCGAGGTGCAGCAGACGATTGCCTACGCCAAGAGCGCCATCGGCAGCCTGGATCCCAAGGTCTACGTGGTCGATCGCCTCAAGGGCATGATCTTCGACAGCAACCACATCGCCAACGGCTACAACAACATCGCCCCCAGCGCCAACGTGGCCAACGTCTGCGCCAGCCTGGGCTGGGACTGCACCAGCAGCGTGCACCGCGCGCCGGGCGTGCAGCATTTCGTCGGCTGGCTGGCGGCCTGCGGCTTCCTGTGCTCGGGCAACCCATCGGATGGTGGCGCCGGCCTGAGCCCGGGCTGGGGCTGGTGGCATGAGTTGGGCCACAACACCGTGCCGCGCCACATGACGCTGCTGACCGAAGGCGGCGGCGGTTGCCCGGTAGAGTGCAACAACAACATCCTGGCCAACGCCAGCGCGCTGCGCCAGTTCGCCATCACCAACGGCGCCGAGAACAACAACGGCGGCAACATCAACCACAAGAAGCTGTACCAGGACATACAGGCGGCGCGCGCCACGGCCAAGGGCGGCGAGGATCTGCGCCTGGACATGTACAACCGCTTCTGGGTGGGCAGCAACCGGCTGCACGACGCCATGCGCGCGGTGCATTTCCAGCTGGCCTTCGTCTACACCCGCGAGCGCCTGGGCCAGGGCCAGCCGCAGCCGGCCGACGTGCTCGACTTCCTGGGCCTGCTGGGGCGCGGCAACCGCCTGGTGGACAAGACCTGGAGCGCGCAGAACAAGGCCTCGCTGGGCATGGGGCGCTTCACGTCCAAGACCATCAGCAACCATGAGCTGCTGTACGTGCTGGCGAGCCGCATCATCGGCCGCGACGTGAGCAAGCTGTTCGCGATGTACGGCATCCCGCTGGGGGCGGACGCGCTGGGCTCCATCCAGGACCTGGGCCTGCCGGTGCTGGCCGAGTCCTTCTACGCCATGGTGCCCGGCAAGGGCAACGAGCTGGCGCTGGGCCAGTGGCTCAGCCTGGGCGGCGCCACGCCCGCCTACCCCTATTGAGCCTGCGCGGCGGTGGCTGCTGCGATCGGCTCGGCGCGCAGGCCAGCGGCCCCGGGCAGCAGGCGCCAGCGCGTGCGGTGGTAGGGCTGCACGCTGTCACGGTGCGCCACCGACACCAGGGCGCCGCGCCCGAGCACCAACGCCTGCAGGCGCTGATACAGCAGGCCCTCCGTGGGGCCGTCCAGCGCGCTGGTGGCCTCGTCGGCAAACACCCAGGCCGGGCGCTTGAGCAGCACGCGCGCGATCGCCAGGCGCTGCTGCTCGCCGCCCGACAGCCGGGCGTTCCAGGCGCCGGCCTCGTCCAGCCGCGCGCCTAGCGCGGGCAGCCGGGCCTCGTCCAGCGCGCGGCGCAGCTCCGCGTCGCTGTAGTGCGCGGCGGGCTCGGGGTAGGCCAGCGCGTCGCGCAGCGGGCCGTCGGGAAAGTACGGCCGCTGCGGGATGAACATGGCGTCGCCCGGCAGCGTGACCCGGCCCTGCGCATAGGGCCAGATGCCGGCCAGGGCGCGCAGCAGCGTGCTCTTGCCCACGCCCGAGGGGCCGCTGATGAGGATGGCATCGCCCGGTGCGGCGGCCAGCTCCGCGCCCGCCAGCAGCGGTTGGCCGTCCGGCAGCCGCACCGTCAGCTCATGCGCCTGCAGCCGCTCGCCCGGCTCGGGGTGTAGCTCCTGCGCGCCGGCGGCGGTTTGCGCCGCCAGGCTGGCCTGGAAGCCGCCCAGGCGCTCGGTGGTGGCGCGCCAGGCGGCCAGGTCGGCGTAGTTGTCCACGATCCAGCTGAGAGAACCCTGCACCCGGTCGAAGGCCGAGGCGATCTGCATCAGCTCACCGAGCTGTATGGCGCCCGTGAAAAAGCGCGGCGCCGCGATGATGAAGGGGAACACCACGGCCGCCTGGCCGAAGAAGCTGGTGAACCAGACCAGGTTCTTCTGCGCCTTGACCAGCTGCAGGTAATTGGCCAGCACGTCGCGCAGGCGCACATCCAGCTGGGCACCTTCCACGCCCTCGCCGCCATCGAGCGCGATGGCCTCGCTGTGCTCGCGCACGCGCACCATGCGGTGGCGAAAGTCGGCCTCCAGCCGCTGCTGGCGGTAGTTCAGGCGCATTTGCGGGCGCCCCACCCAGAAGGTGATGGCGCTGCCGGCCACGCAGTACAGCAGCGCCATCCAGACCATGAAGCCGGGCAGCTCGCGCGGCCCGCCCAGTGCCGCGGGCAGCGGCAGGCCGACTCCGGCGCTCAAGCCCCAGAGGATGCCCACGAAGCTCGCCAGCGTCACCAGGGCGTTCAGCAGCCCCATGGACAGGCCCACGGTGGCGGCCGTGAACAGGTTCAGGTCTTCCTGTATGCGCTGGTCGGGGTTGTCGGGCATGGCGCCGTTGCCGCCCTTGTCGTCCTGGAAGCGCGCCAGCTCCAGCCGGTAGAAGGCCTTGCCCTGCAGCCAGCGCGCCAGCGTGTGCTCGGTCAGCCAGCGGCGCCAGGCTATCTGCAGGCGCTGCGTGAGGTAGAAGCGGTACACGGCGATGACCACATAGGTCATGGCCAGCCAGCCGAAGCGCGCCAGCTGCTGCCAGAACACGGCGGCGTCGCGCTGCTGCAGCGCGTCGTAGAACAGGCGGTTCCAGGCGTTGATCTGCACCAGCATGTACACGGCCGCCAGGTTCAGGGCCACGATGGCGCAAAGCAGGCCGCGCGCGTGCCAGCGGCGCTCGGAGTGGAAATAGGGCGCGGCCAGCGCCCAGGCCTGGGGGGCCACGGCAAGCGCGCGGCGCAGGCGTGCAAAAGGGTTCATGACATCTGGCCCGGGTTTGTTTTTGGCCACTTTCGCCGCCCTGACTGAGGCGAAACTTAAGCGCTGGTGGTACAACCGCCTTCATCGGGAGAAATAAGCCGCATGCTTCAGATCAGGCCACCCTTGCTGGCTTCCAGCACCAAGTACGCGCTGCAGTTGCGCCGGGGCTTTCGCTGGCTGCGCTTTGACGCGTCGCTGGAGGCCGAATACCGCGCCTATTGCAACAACAACGAATACACGCGCGTGCTGTGGTTCAGTGCCATCTGCATGCTGCTGTGGGGCGGTTTTGCGTTGCTTGACTTCTGGCGCATTGATACCGCCGCGCTTGACGCCCATCAACAGGCGCTGCTGCCGCATCTGCGCGGCGTGCGCCTGGGCGTGGCCGCGGCAATTGCCGCCCCGCTGCTGTGCGCGCTGTGGCGCAGCCCCATGCGCGTGCTGCACACGGCCCTGGTGCTGCTGGGCGTGGGCCTGAGCTGCGGCGCGGTATTTGCCGTGTATGTCCACAAGCTGCTGGGCGTGCCGCATGAGGCCGCGATCCTGGTGCTGGTGATGCTGGGCGTGTTCACGCCCTTTGCCACCAGCCTGTGGCTGCATGTGCTGGTGGCGCTGCTGTACCTGGCCTGCGCCGCGGCGCTGACCTGGGCCGCGCCGCTGCCCGTGGTGCGCGCCGAGATGCTGCGCCTGGATGTGGTGCTGGCGCTGTCGGCGCTGGTGGTGGGCTTTGCCGCCTACTGGCACGAGTACCAGCGGCGCGAGCAGTTCCTGTACCGTGGGGACGCGCACTGGCTGGCCATGCGCGACGTGCTCACCGGCCTGTACAACCGCCGCATGCTGAACCACCACCTGGAGCAGGTCATGGCGCAGGCGCGGCGCGAAGGCCAGCCGCTGGCGCTGCTGCTCGTCGACGTGGATCATTTCAAGGCCTACAACGACGCCCATGGCCACCTGCAGGGCGACGCCGTGTTGCAGCAGGTGGCGCAGGTGGTGCTGGCCTGCATTGGCCGGCCGCTGGACATGGTGGCGCGCGTGGGCGGCGAGGAGTTTGCCGTGCTGCTGTATGGCAGCGACGCCGCCCATGCCCGGGCGCTGGGGCAAAGCCTGGTGGCGGGGGTGCGCCAGCGGGCGCTGGCGCATGGCGCATCGCCGGTGGCCGAGGTGGTCACGGTGAGCGTGGGCGGCGCCATGCTGCAGGCCGAGGATCGGCCGCAGTCGCTGTATGCGCGCGCCGACCGTGTGCTCTACCAGGCCAAGAACAGCGGCCGTGACCGCTGCAACTGGGAGGCGGCGCTTCAGGCGTGAGTGACCCAGCCGGCGAGCTCGGGCGCGTCCAGGTGCGGCAGGGTGTTGAAGGTCTGCAGCATCAGGCGCTTGGGGCTGACGCTGAACTCGGTCACGGCGCTGTTGCGCAGGCGCATGTTCAGGGCAATCGTCACCTCGGGCGGCGTGCACAGCACCGCGCCCACGGCAGCGGCGATCGGCCCGCCACTGGAGACCAGCAGCACCTTGCCGCCGGCATGTTCACGGCGCACCTGCTCCAGCGCGGCGCGCACGCCGTCGCAAAAGTCCAGCCAGCTGGGCATGCCCGCCGGGCTGATGGTGCCGGCCATCCACTGCGCCAGCGCGTCGCACAGCAGGCGGAAATACTGGCGGAACAGCTCGGGCGTGTCCGGGCGCGGCAGGCGCGCGGGGTGTATGGCGCGTATCAGCGCCTGGCTGTCGTATTCGTTCAGGCGGGGCAGCAGCAGCGGCTCGGGCAGCGGCCCGCCCTGGTCGCCCAGGCCCTGGACTATGCCCGCCAGCGTCTGCGCGTGGCGGCGCAGCGTGCCGCAGAGCACGGCGTCAAAGCGCAGGCCGCGCTCGCGCCAGTAGGCGCCCAGGCGTTCGCACTGCTGCTGGCCGCGCACGCTCAGCTGGTCGTAGTCATCCGCGCCAAACGAGGCCTGGCCGTGGCGCACGAGGTACAGGGTTCCCATGCCGGCGATTGTCATCAAACCGGGTGCAAGCCCTTGTCTTGTGGGCGACAGCAGCTATTGATTTGATTGCGGCGTAGGCAGTGTCACTGCCCGCCGAGCACGCGCGCGAACACCGGCGCATCGACGTTGCCGCCGGTCAGCGCCAGGCCCACGCATTGGCCGCGCAGTGCGTCCTTCTCCTGCAGCGCGGCGGCCAGGGCGGCGGCGCCCGCGCCCTCGGCGATGTTGTGCGTGTCGGTGAACAGGGCGCGCATGGCGGTGGCCACCTCGTCGTCGCTGACCTGCACCAGGTGATCGAGCCCGTCCCTGAGGATGGCCAGCGCCTGCGGGTCGGCCAGGCGCACGGCCATGCCGTCGGCCAGCTGGGTGCTGACTGGCGACTCGACCACGCGGCCGGCGGCAAACGATTCGGCATAGGTAAGCGCGCCGCTGCTGACCACGCCCACCAGGCGCACGCCATGGCCCAGGGCGCGCTTGGCGGCCACGGCGGCGCAGGCGCCCGAGCCCAGGCCTATGGGTACATAGGCCCAGTCCATGTGCGGCACGGCGCGCAAAAACTCCCACCAGTAGCTGGCCACGCCGCGCACCAGGGCCGGGTGGTAGCTGGGCACCATGTGGGCGCCGCGCTCGTCGGCCAGCTTGAGCGCATGCTCGCGCGCGGCCTGGAAGTCCTCGCCGTGCTCCACCAGGTTGACGCCCAGCGCGCGCATGGCGGCGTTCTTCTCCACCGAGTTGCCATGCGGCACGCAGATGGTGCAGGCCACGCCATGCAGGCGCGCGGCCCAGCCAATGCTCTGGCCATGGTTGCCGCGCGTGGCGCTGATGACCTCGCGCGGCAGCCGGCCGGCGCCGGCCAGCTCGTCAAAGTAGCTCAGGCCGCCGCGGATCTTGAAGGCGCCCACGGGGCCGTGGTTCTCGTGCTTGAGCCAGCATTCGGTGCCCAGGCGTTCGCCCAGCAGGCCCCAGCGGTACTGGGGCGTGGGCTGGAACTGCTGGTAGACGATGCGGGCCGCGGCCTCGATCTCGGCCAGCGTGGGCAGCGGCGTGCTCATGGTGCGCAGGGGCTTCAGGCCAGGGCCTGGCGGATGGTGGCCGCCAGCGCCGCGATGCCGGTGTCGATCTGCGTGGCGCTGGCCGTCACGAAGGACAGGCGCAGCGTGCGCTGGTCGCCATGGTCGGCATAGAAGGCGGCGCCGGGCACGAAGGCCACGTTGCGCTCCACGGCCTTCGGCAAGAGCTCGATGGCGTTCAGCCCCTCGGGCAGGCGCACCCACAAAAACATGCCGCCGGCGGGGCTGTTCCAGCTCACGCCCAGGCCGGTCATCTCGCGTTCCAGCGCGGCCAGCATGGCGTCGCGCTGGTGCTTGTACAGCGCGCGTATGGTGGGCACATGGCGCGCCAGGAAGCCATCCTTGAGCACCTCGGCGACGATGCGCTGGTTGAAGCTGGGCGTGTGCAGGTCGGCCGCCTGCTTGGCCTGCAGCAGCTTGGGGTAGATGGCCTTGGGCGCCACCACATAGCCCAGGCGCAGGCCCGGGGCCAGCACCTTGGAGAAGCTGCCCAGGTAGATGCAGCCCTCGGGGTTGCGTGCGGTGAGCGGCGCGGGCGGGGGCTGGTCGAACCACAGGTCGCCATAGGGGTTGTCTTCCACCAGCGGAATGCCCAGCTCAATGGCCTTGGCCGACAGGGCGGCGCGGCGCTCCTCGCTCATGGTACGGCCGGTGGGGTTCTGGAAGTTGGGCAGCAGGTACATGAAGCGCGCGCGATCGGCGCCGCTGCCGGCCTGGGCGACAAAGTCTTCCACCAGCGGGCCCGCGTCATCGCTGGCCACGCTGACGATGTTCGGCTCCATGGGCGTGAAGGCCTGCAGCGCGCCCAGGTAGGTGGGCGTTTCCACCAGCACGCGGCTGCCGGCGTCGACCAGCACCTTGGCCACCAAGTCCAGGCCCTGCTGCGAGCCGGTGGTGATGAGCACCTGGGCCGGATCCACGTCCCAGGGCAGCCAGTTCGCGACGGCCTCGCGCAGCGCGGGATAGCCCTCGCTGGCGGCGTATTGCAGGGCCGACTGGCCGTCATGCGCCAGCACGGTGGCGCAGGCCTGGGCGAATTCCTGGATGGGGAAGGTCTTGGGCGAGGGCAGGCCGCCCGCCAGGCTGATGATGCCGGGCTTCTCGGTGACCTTCAGGATCTCGCGGATCACCGAGGGATTCATTTTTGCCGCGCGTGCGGCCAGGGTCCAGTTCGTGTTTGTCATAGCTTCATCTCCAATAGGCGCGCGGGTGTTGCGCCATCCATCTGCTCAAAAAAAATGCCGTTGTGCGGCGTGGTGCGGCCGGCGGGGGTAGCCGGTCGCGCGCGCAGCATAACCGCAAGCCTAATTCCCTACTGGCATGCGCCTGCCAATGGCCACCGTGGCCACCACCGCGGCGGCAAAGCCCAGCGTCACCATGTCCAGCGGTTCGCCCAGCAGCACAACGGCCGCCAGGATGGAAAAAAACGGCTGCAGCAGCTGCGTCTGGCTCACGCGCAGCGCGCCGCCCAGGGCCAGGCCCCGGTACCAGGCAAAGAAGCCGGCCCACATGGAGAACACGCCCACGTAGAAGAAACCACCCCAGGCCGATGGTGCCACCGGCTGCGCCGGCCACAGCCACAGCGCCGCCGGCAGGGTGACGGGCAGCGCCAGCAGGCAGACCCAGCAGATCACGCGCTCGGCGCCCAGTGCCGGGGTAATGCGCGCGCCGTGGATGTAGCCCACCGAGGCCGCCACCACGGCGCCCACGAGCAGGGCGTCGGCCGCCTCCAAGCTGAAGCCATGGCCCTGCTGCCAGCCGCGCAACAGCGAGAACGCCACCACCAGCGCGCTGCCCAGCACGGCGCAAACCCAAAAACCCAGGCGCGCGCGCTGCTGCAGCACCAGCACGGCGACCACGGCCGTCACCAGCGGCAGCAGCGCCGTGACCACGGCGGCATGGCTGGCCGTCACGCTGCGCAGCGCGTAGGCCAGCAACAGCGGGTAGCCCAGCACATTGCCCGCCACCGCCCAGCCCAGGTGCCGCAACTGCTGTGCCTGGGGGCGCGGCGAGCGCGTGACGAGCAGAAAGGCCGCCGACAGCAGGCCCGCCAGCGCGGCGCGGCCCAGTGTCACGAACCAGGGCGAGAGCTGGGGTTGCTCGGCCGTGCCGGTGGCCAGGCGCGTGGCCGGCAGGGTCACGGCGAAGATCGCCACGCCCAGCACGCCCAGCCACAGGCCCAGGGTCTGATCCCGGTGCGACCCCGTGCTATTCATGCCGCCCCCATCCACAGCGCCGTGGCCACCAGCACTGCCGCCATGGCACGGTTGAACCACAGCAGCCGCAGCCCCTGGGCCAGCCAGTGGCGCAGCAGCGCGCCCGTGGCGGCGTAGGTGAGGTTGCTGGCGAAGGCAAAGGCCATCATCACCGGCAGCACCAGGGCCAGGCGCTGCAGGTGATCCTCGCGCCCGACGATCCAGCCGGCGACTATGGTCAACGCCAGCAGCCAGGCCTTGATGTTCACGAACTGCAGCAGCGTGCCCTGCCAAAAGCCCACCGACAGGCGCGCGGCGTCGGCCTCGGCCAGCCGCCCCGAGCGCGCCAGCCGCAGCGCCAGCCACAGCAAATAGCCAATGCCCAAGGCCTTGATGGCCCAGCGCAGCGCCGGCAGCGCCAGCACCAGCGCGCCCAGCCCCGCCGCGCACAGCAGCAGCAGCGCGCTCCAGCCCACCGGCACGGCCAGCACGAAGCGCATCGCCGCCGGCAGGCCGCGGTTGGCCGCCAGGGCCGTGGACAGCGTGGTGTTGGGGCCGGGCGTGAAGCTCATGGCGGTGGCCAGCACCAGCAGGGCGGTGAATTCAACCAGGGGCATGGGGCGTTGTGGGATGAGGTGGAAGGCTGTACTGTAGGGGCTGGAACCATTACAGTACCGGTACAGTAAAACCCACACATGAATGAACTGTACCGGTTCATCCGCTGACACAGCCATGCTTACCCGCAGCCCCGACCGCAGCCTGACCGAGCAACTCGCCGAGCGCTTTGCCGAGCGCATACGCACGCGCCTGCTGCCCGCCGGGGCGCGCCTGCCCTCGGTGCGCGAATGCGCGCGCCAGCAGGGCGTGAGCCCCTACACCGTGGTCGCCGCCTACGACAAGCTGCTGGCCCAAGGGCTGGTGGAGGCGCGGCGCCAGCGCGGCTTCTATGTGCGCGACTTTGTGCAAAAAGCGCCGCTGACGCAGGATGGGCATGCGCAGACAGCTACTCTTTCAGAAGCAACAACGGCATCCCCCCTGGACGGCTTGGGCCGGTGCCTGTCGGGCTCGCGCATCAATGCCACGGCGTTGATCCGCGGCATGTTCCACCAGGCATCAACCAAGCCCCAGCCCGGCTCGGGCGTGCTGCCCGTGGCCTGGCTGGAGGAGGCGCGCTTCCTGCCCGCCGCCGTGCGCAAGATCACCGCCAGCCGCGCGCTGCACGATGGCTCGCTGAGCTACGGCGAGCCCATGGGCGACGCCGGCCTGCGCGCCGCGCTGGCCAGGCGCATGGCCGACATCGGCATCGCCGTGCGGCCCGAGCAGATCATGACCACCGTGGGTGCCACGCAGGCGCTGGACATCGTCAGCCGCACGCTGCTGAAGGCCGGCGACCCGGTGATGGTGGAGGAACCCGGCTGGAGCGTGGAGTTCGCGCGCCTGGACGCCCTGGGCATGCGCGTGCTGCCCGTGCCGCGCGGCCCCGACGGGCCCGACCTGGCCGTCATGGCGCGCTACTGCGAGCTGCACGCGCCCAGGCTGTTCGTCAGCGTCAGCGTGCTGCACAACCCCACGGGCCACAGCCTGTCGCCGGCCGGCGCGCACCAGCTGCTGCAGCTGGCGCAGCGGCACGACTTTCACATCGTCGAGGACGACACCTACGGCCACATCGCGCCCGAGCACGCCACGCGCCTGTGCACGCTCGACGGCCTGCGCCGCACCATCTACGTGAACGGCTTCG
Source organism: Pseudomonadota bacterium (assembly GCA_018240995.1). Taxonomy (GTDB): domain Bacteria; phylum Pseudomonadota; class Gammaproteobacteria; order Burkholderiales; family Burkholderiaceae_C; genus Alicycliphilus. The sequence goes on from JAFEES010000032.1 coordinate 14,278, forward strand.
CCAAGATCCTGGCGCCCAACTGGCGCATAGGCTACCTGGCCGCGCCGCCCGAACTGGTGGAGCGCATGCTGGATACGAAACTGCTGTCCACGCTGACCACCCCCTCCATCCTGGAAAAAGCGCTGGCGCTGTGCATAGACCAGGGCCAGCTGCGCCGCCACGCCGAGCGCATGCGCCAGCGCCTGGCCCAGGCACGCACGCGCAGCGTGCAGCAGGCGCTGGCGGCCGGCTGCCGCTTCGCCGCCGAGCCCGCGGGCATGTTCGGCTGGGTGGAGACCGGCGTGGACACCGACATGCTGGCCCAGCGCATGCTGGACGAGGGCTACCTGAT
>JAFEES010000330.1 GCA_018240995.1 Pseudomonadota bacterium
TCTCCCGCGAGGGGAGAGGGAGCAAAACCCGCGTCAATCAAGCGTTGTGGGCTACTAAAAAGATGTGTAGATACCAATGCCCCTTGGGGGAGGGTGGGGGTGGGGGTGTGGGCCGGCATCGGTGGCGGCTGCCCGCGGCGTTGGCGGTGCGTGGCGGCCCCCACCCCTGCCTTCCCCCAGAGGGGGAAGGAGAGGAAGCCAGCGCCTGGCGGGCGTTGGGCGCTATCCAAAAACCAGCGCATGGCCCAGCGGCTCAGCGCCGCACCTCGCCCTCGCCCAGCACCACCCATTTCAGCGAGGTCAGCCCCTCAATGCCCACCGGCCCGCGCGCGTGGAACTTGTCGGTGCTGATGCCGATCTCGGCGCCCAGCCCGTACTCGAAGCCGTCGGCAAAACGCGTGCTGGCGTTGACCATCACGCTGGCCGAATCCACCTCGCGCAAAAACTGCTGCGCGTGACGGTGGTCGGTGGTCAAAATGGCCTCGGTGTGGTGGCTGCTGTAGCGGTTGATGTGGGCAATGGCCTCGTCCACACCGGCCACCAGCTTGATGCTGATGATGGGCGCCAGGTACTCCTCGCTCCAGTCGGCCTCGGTAGCATCGACCAGTTTTGCTCCTGAAACCGCAGCTAATAGCGCCCTGCTTTCGCCGCAAACCCGCATTTCCACGCCCTTTTCGGCAAAGATCGCACCGATGCGCGGCAAAAAGGCCGGCGCCACGGCGCGCGCCACCAGCAGGCTCTCGCTGGCGTTGCAGGGGCTGTACTTGCTCGTCTTGGCGTTGTCCACCACGCGCAGCGCCTGCTCCAGGTCGCAGGGGTCATCCACATAGCTGTGGCAGTTGCCGTCCAGGTGCTTGATCACCGGCACCTTGGCCTCGGCACTGATGCGCTCGATCAGCCCCTTGCCACCACGCGGAATGATCACGTCCACAAACTCCGGCATGGCAATCAGCTGGCCCACGGCCGCGCGGTCGGTGGTTTGCACCAGCTGCACGCCGTGCTCGGGCAGGCCGGCCTCCTGCAGCGCCTGGCCCACCAGCCGCGCCAGCGCGCGGTTGGAGTCAATCGCCTCGGAGCCGCCGCGCAAAATGCAGGCGTTGCCGCTCTTGATGGACAGGCTGGCCGCCTCTATGGTCACGTTCGGCCGGCTCTCGTAGATCATGCCGAACACGCCGATCGGCACGCGCATCTGGCCCACGCGAATGCCGCTGGGCTGCTGCTTCAGGCCCATCACCTCGCCAATGATGTCCGGCATGGCCGCCAGCTGCTCGCAGCCCAGGGCGCAGGTCTGAAGCACCTTGGGCGTCAGCTTCAGCCGATCCACCATGGGCTCGGCCAGGCCGGCGGCGCGCGCGCGCTCCAGGTCGCGCGCGTTGTCCAACTGCAGCGCATCCACGTTCTCGCGCAGCAGCCGGGCCAGCGCCAGCAGCGCCTTGTTTTTAATAGCTGCCGGCGCCCGCGCCATAAGCGCTGAGGCCGTTTTTGCCTGCAAACCCAGGGTGTGCGTGTATTCGGCGATGTTCAGGGCGTTCATGGGCGCGATTTTGACGCAGAACACCATTGCTGCGCCCCCGCAGTGGCAAGCGCTACGCTTGCACCCCATGGACACTACAAACACTATCGCCACACAGCAGCTCGAAGCACTGCAGGCCCAGCTGCACGCCCTGGGCGCCGGCCAGGCCAGCCCCCACGCCTTCAGCGCCGCCGCGCGCGCGCACGCCGCCCTGCTGGCCGCCCTGCCGCCGCGCTATGGCGAGGTGCTGCTGGCCCTGCTCGACCGCCTGGAAGCCGGCGCCCTGTTCACCGAGGAAAGCTGCTCCTTCAGCCACCGGGGCCTGGTGGACAGCCTGCAGCAGTGGCTGGACAAGGCGCGCGGCGTGCTGGCCGCGCAGGCCTAACCGGGCGACAATGCCACTCACCCGCCCAGCCAAGACCGCCCATGTCCCAACGCATCAACGCCCATCTGCCCCACCCCCTGGCCGAATTCGTGGCCCGGATGGTCGGCGAGTCGGGCCTGTATGAAACGCCCGCCGAATACATGCGCGACCTGATCCGCCGCGACATGGAGCGGCGCGAAGGCCAGCTGCTGCAGGACGCCGTGCTCGACGGTTACCGCGACCTGTCCGCCGGGCATGTGATCGCCTCCAGCGGCGACTTCCAGGCCGACATGGCCGAGCTGGACGCGCGCCAGGCCCATGGCTGGTAGCGCCCCGCCGGAGCCAGCCGCGTTCTACCTCACCCGCACCGCAGCGCTGGACTTGCGCGGTATCCACGCCCGCTCGCGCCGTGAATGGGGCGAGGCAGTGGCAGAGCGCTACATCGCCGACCTGTACGCCGCCATGCGCCAGGCCGCGCAAAACCCCGCCGCGGATCGCCTGCGCCAAGGCCGGTCTCTGCCGTTTTCCATGGTGCCCGCGCGCCAGCACTTCATCATTTATGACCGCCTGCCGCAGGGCGTCGTGGTGCTGACGGTGCAACACCAGGTGCGCGACATCGAAACCCTGATCGCCTCGCTGACACCCGCCTTCCACGCCGAGCTGCAGCGCCTGCGGCAAAGCATCCAGGTGAGCGCCCAGCCCGCCCAACGCAAACCCCCAACGTGATCACCCCCACCGACTTCATCGCCCAATGGGGCCCCGGCGGCAGCAGCGCCCACCTGAACGAAGAACAGGGCGCGCAAAGCCATTTCCTCGGTCTGTGCGAGCTGCTGGGCGTGCCCAAGCCCGGTAGCCCGGACGTGGCCGCGGAATATGTCTTCGAGCGCCGCTCGCAGGTGCTGGGCGAGGCGCGCGGCTATGCCGACGTGTTCCTGCGCGACCACTTCGCCTGGGAGAACAAGGCCCCCGGCAAGAACCTGGACGCCGCCCTGCGCCAGCTGCAGCAGTACAGCCTGGCCCTGTCCAACCCGCCGCTGCTGGTGGTCTGCGACCGCCTGACCATCCGCATCCACACCCAGTTCAACGGCCACCCCAGCGAGACGCACAGCGTGCGCATCGAGCAGCTCGACCAGCCGGAGAAGCGCCAGCTGCTGCGCCGGCTGTGGACCGACCCGCAAAGCTTTCGCCCGCGCCAGACCAACCGCGACATCACCGAGGCCGCCGCCAAAAGCTTTGCCCTGCTGGCCGAGC
>JAFEES010000331.1 GCA_018240995.1 Pseudomonadota bacterium
TGCAGCAGGTAGATGTTCATGGTCGGGTGGCGAGTGGGGGTGTGCCGTGGAGAGGGTTGAGCGTTGTGGGTTGAGCGTCCAGCGTGAAAACCAGGGCGTGCCGTTACTCAACGCAAAACGCTCAACGCAAGACGCTCAACGCTCAACGCAAGACGCCCCCTCACCCCAGCTTGCAGCCGGTCTGGTCCACGGGCAGGAAGGACTTGCCAAAGCTGATCACGTCCACGTAGTCGTCCTTGTTCTTCATCTTTGCCTTGGCCTTGCCCTTGAGCAGGTAGTAGTTCTTCAGCACCTGGTGGTCGCCCTTGCGCACCTCCTCGTCGCCCGTCAGGCCCTGGTACTTCATGCCTTCCAGCGCCGCGATGACGGCCTTTTGCTCCACGTTGCCGGCCTTGATGATGGCGTCGATGAGCAGCTTGGTGCAGATGTAGGAGCCCGCCAGGCTGTAGTTGGGATTCGCCTTGAACTTCTCCTGGCAGCGCTTGACCAGGTCCAGGTTCAAAGGCGCATCCACCGTGTGCCAGTACTGTGCGCCAAAGTACACGCCGTCGCACAGGTCGGCGCCCAGCGACTCGAACTGCTCCAGGCCCGAGGCCCAGGCGATGAGGATGGTCATGTTCTTGTGCATGCCAAAACTGATGGCCTGGCGCAGCGTGTCGGACGACTGCGTGCCAAAATTCAAGAGCAGCAGCACATCGGGCTTGGCGGCCACGGCGTTGGTCAGGTAGCCGCTGAACTCCTTCTCGGTCAGCGAGTGGTAGCTGTTGCCCACATGCTCTATGCCCTTTTCCTTGAAGATGTTCTTGGCCGCCGACAGCAGGCCGTCGCCGAACACATACTGCGGCGTGATCGTGTACCAGCGCTTGGCCTTTGGCATGGCTTCGATCAGGGGGCGCACGGTCTGCTCGATGGCGCCGAAGGTGGGCACCGACCAGCGGAAGGTGGCGCTGTTGCAGTCCTTGCCCGTGATCTCGTCGGCACCGGCGGTGGTGAGGAACACGCCGCCGACCTTTTCAGCCTCCTTGCCCATGGCCAGTGCCTCGGACGACAAAATGCCGCCGGCGAAGAAACGCGCGCCCTTTTGCTCCGCCGCCTCTTGCACCTTGCGCACGGCGGTGGCCGGCTTGCCCTCGGTGTCCAGCAGCGTGTAGGCCAGCGGGCGGCCCAGGGCCTTGCCGTACTGCTCGATGGCCAGCTTCATACCTAAGTCGGCGAACTTGCCGTTGGCCGCGAACGGGCCCGACATGGGCACGGGGCAGCCGAACTGGATCGCGTCCTTGGCCTGGGCCCAGGCGCTGGATGCCAGCGACAACGAGGAGGGCAGGGCGCCGAGCGCCGCGAGCTGCAGAAGATGACGACGTTGCATGGTGGGTTGTCTCCGTGGCGGTGTGGTTGTTGGTCACTATCCGGTTGCGGGGTGCCGTGCGCCATTTCATGCCGGCAATGGGTACCAACCCCGTAGATCTATTTATAGTGATAAATACAATAAACAGCGCGCGTGAAAACCCTAGGCCCACCATGACCAAAGCAAAAACCACTTCGTTGGCGATCAAGCAGCTCAAGCGCTCGGACCTCGTGGCCCAGGAGATCAAGCGCCTGATCACCGACAAGAACCTCAGCCCCGGCGACCGCCTGCCACGCGAGATCGAGCTGCAGGAGCAGTTCCAGGTCAGCAAGGGCACCATCCGCGAGGCCCTCAAGTCGCTGGAGGTGCAGGGCCTGATCACCATCTCCACCGGCCCCACGGGCGGCGGCACCATCGCCGAGGTGCCGCTGGATCGCACGCTGCAGTTCATGCAGAACTACCTGTTCTTCAAGGAGGTGACGATCGACGACATCTACACCGTGCGCCAGGTGCTGGAGCCCGAGCTGGCCGCGGGAGCCGTGCCGCACCTGACCGATGCCGACTTCGAGGCGCTGGAGCACAGCATCGCCTGCTGCGACCCCACGCAAAGCCACGAAGACCTGCTGAGCCAGCGGCGCGAGGACGTGAACTTCCACGACATCCTGGCCGCCGCCAACCCCAACCCCTTCCTGCGCTTTTCCTGCGAGCTGATCAACGAGATGATTCGCCAGCTCATCGTCTTCGGCAACCGCACGCCGCAGACCGAGCACCGGCGCTTTGGCGAGGCCAACGCGCAGTTCCACCGCGACATCGTGCAGGCCGCCCGCGCACGCGATGCCGAGGCCGTGCGCGCGCTGATGCGGCGCCACATGCTGGATGCGGCCAGCAGCGTCAAGCGCATGAAGGGGCGCATACAGGGGCGCTTGATCCTGGATGCGGACACGCTGCGCCGCCCCAGGCCCGCGGCCGTGCGCAAGCGTGCCTGAAGCGCGCGCCACGTCTCGCAAGCCCCCGGGGGCTGATAAGCTGCGCCGCGTTTTTCAACGATGCAATGAACCCATGACCCATCCATCCATCGGCGCCCCCGGCCGCACCCGCACGCCTTGGCGCATCCTGGCCGGCGGCCTGGCTTTCGTGGTCGTGCTGGCCACCCCAGCGGCACAGGCCCAGCAGGGCGCGTACCCGTCCAAGCCCATACGCCTCATCGTGCCGTTCGCGCCTGGCGGCTCCACCGACATCCTGGGCCGCCTGTTGGCGCAAAAGCTGGGCGAGAGCATGCAGACCAGCGTGGTGGTGGACAACAAGCCCGGCGCCAACGGCACCATAGGCTGCGACCTGGTGGCCAAGGCGCCACCGGACGGCTACACGGTGGTGCTGGGCGACGTGGGCTGCATGTCCATGGCGCCCGGCCTGTACACCCGGCTGCCCTACGACCCGCTGCGCGACTTTGCGCCCGTGAGCCTGGTCGGACGCAGCCCGCTGGTGCTGACCGTGGGCGCGCAAAGCCCGTTCCAGTCGCTCAAGGACTTGACCGCCGCTGCCCAGGCCGCGCCCGGCAAGCTCAACTACCCCTCGTCGGGCACGGGCGGCCCTAACCATCTCGGGGCCGAGCTGTATGCCATGCAGGCCAAGGTCAAGGTCAGCCACATTCCGTACAAGGGCAGCGCGCCGTCGGTGGTGTCGCTGGTGGCGGGCGAGACGGATTTCGGCTTTCTCACGGCGGTGACCATTGCCGCGCAGCTCAACGCCGGCAAGGTGCGCGCGCTGGCCG
>JAFEES010000332.1 GCA_018240995.1 Pseudomonadota bacterium
CCCTTCTGGTGGCCCAGCACCATGCAGGCATGGCCGTTGAAGCGCGCCAGGCCGCCGACGATGGACTGGTCGTCCGCGAAGTGGCGGTCGCCGTGCATCTCGACGAAATCCGTGAAGATCTCGCGCACATAGTCCATGGTGTAGGGACGCTCGGGGTGGCGCGCAATCTTCGTGATCTGCCAGGGCGTCAGCTCGCTGTAGATGTCCTTGGTGAGCTGGTGGCTCTTCTTGCTGAGCTGCTCAATCTCTTCGGAAATATCGACCGCGCTCTCGTTTTGCACATAGCGCAGTTCTTCGATCTTGGATTCCAGCTCGGCGATGGGCTGCTCGAAGTCCAGAAAGGTTTTTTTAGCCAACTTGTTTCTCCTCGGGGCGGGGCCCGAAACCAGCCGCCCTGCTCTCAATATGTGATCAATAGTCAACCGGCAGGGGGGCGAGCGAGCGCCAAATATACCAACTCGCCACGCTGCACCAGGGGTTCCAGGCCTGGGCCACCTCGCGTGCGTCGCTGCGGCTCACCGGATCGCCGGAAAAGTAGTGCTGGCTGATGCCCTGGATCAGCGTGGCGTCGTCCAGCGGCAGCACATTCGGCCGCGCCAGGTGGAAGATCAGGAACATGTCGGCCGTCCAGCGGCTTATGCCGCGTATGGCCACCAGCTCGGCGACGATGGCATCGTCGGCCATCTCGCCCCATTGCTTGACATGCAACTGGCCGTTGTCGAAATGCAGGGCCAGATCCACCAGATATTCCACCTTGCGCGCCGACAAGCCGGCGGCGCGCATGTCGTCCACCTTGAGCTTGAGCACGCTGCGCGGCGTCATGCTGCGCGGCAGGGTTGCAAATTTGCCCCACACGCGCTGCGCCGAGGCCACCGACACCTGCTGGCCAACAATGGAACGCGCCAGTGTGCTGAATGCGTCGCCGCGCTGGTGCAGGGCCACGTCGCCCACCTGGGGGATCAGGCGGCGCAGCACGCGATCCTTCTTGGCCAGGTGCTTGCAGGCCTCGGCCCAATACTCCGGGGTTATCGGATTTTCTATTTTTTTTGTAGCTGCCACCGCTTACTCCATAAGCGTTACAGGCATTTTTATCCCAAGACACATTTACTGCGCCGCCTCCCAGGTCGTGCCCGCGGCAGAGTCCTTGAGCACGATGCCCTGGGCCAGTAGTGCATTGCGGATGCGGTCTGCCTCGGCAAAGTCCCTGGCCGCCTTGGCGGCCGCGCGCGCGGCGATCTGCGCCGCTATGGCGGTCTCGTCCAGGCCGGCACCGGCCTGCAAAAAGGCCTGCGGGTCGCCCTGCAGCAGCCCCAGGTGGCCGCCCAGGGCCTTGAGCAGCCCCGCAGCCTCGGGCGACTTGCCGCGGTTGACCTCGCCGGCCAGATCGAACAGCACGGCCACGGCCTCGGGCGTGCCGAAGTCCTCGTCCATGGCGGCACGGAAGCGCGCGCCATGGCCTTGCGTCCAGTCGATCTGTACTTGTGCCGGCGCCACCAGCGACAGCGCCGTATACAGGCGCTTGAGCGCGGCGCGTGCGTCATCGAGGTGCACGTCGCTGTAGTTCAGCGGACTGCGGTAGTGGCTGCGCACGACGAAGAAGCGCACGGTTTCGGCGTCGTACTCCTGGAGCACGTCGCGTATCGTGAAGAAGTTGCCCAGGCTCTTGGACATCTTCTCGTTGTCCACGTTGATGAAGCCGTTGTGCATCCAGACCCGGGCGAATGGCTTGCCCGTGGCGCCCTCGCTCTGGGCGATCTCGTTCTCGTGGTGCGGAAAGGCCAGATCGGCGCCGCCGCCGTGGATGTCGAAGCTCTCGCCCAGCAGCGCGCAGCCCATGGCCGAGCATTCGATGTGCCAGCCCGGGCGGCCCTCGCCGTAGGCGCTGGCCCATTTCACCTCGGCCGGTTCCTCGGGCTTGGCGCTCTTCCAGAGCACGAAATCGAGCGGATCAAGCTTGCCGTCCTGCACCGCCACGCGCTCGCCGGCGTTGAGCTCATCGAGCGACTTGCCCGACAGCCGGCCATAGCCGGCGAACTTGCGCACGGCGTAGTTCACGTCGCCGCTGCCGGCCCGGTAGGCCAGGCCCTTGTCCTCAAGCCGCCCTATGAGCGACAGCATCTGCGGCACATAGTCGGTGGCGCGCGGCTCATGCGTGGGGCGCTCGATCCCCAAGGCGTCGGCGTCCTGGTGCAGTGCGGCGATCATGCGATCCGTCAGGCCGCGTATGGACTCGCCGTTGTCCACGGCACGCTTGATGATCTTGTCGTCGATGTCGGTGATGTTGCGCACATAGGTCACGGCCAGGCCCGAGGCGCACAGCCAGCGCTGCACCACGTCGAAGGCGATCATGGAACGCGCATGGCCCAGGTGGCAGAGGTCGTACACCGTCATGCCGCAGACATACATGCGCACATGGCCGGGTTCGAGCGGAGAGAAATGCTCCAAGGCACGCGTCAGCGTGTTGTAGATGCGCAAACTCATGGAATAAAGGTCAGAAACGGAAGGCAATTGCAACCGCCATGCCGGCAAAATCGATACCGGCGAAGGCACGCCTGAGAAGGCCAAAAGGGCGACCGTGGGCCGCGCACCAGGCATGACAAGGCGGGCGGCTGCATGGCGCCGTCATGACAACCCCTCGGCTACAATCCGCCGCAGTATAAGCCCCCTAATGGCCCCCTATTTTCCCTGCCTCCGCACCACCCATGAAGCACGCACGCCATCCCCTTGCCCAGCTTTTACGCGTCACCACACTGTCGGCGCTGCTGGGTATGTCTTTGGCCCATGCGGCAGATGATTATTCGGACATCACCCAGCTGCTGCGCGCCGGCAAGGCGCAAGAGGCACTGACCAAGGCCGACCAGCGCATCGCCGGCAACCCGCGTGACCCACAGCTGCGCTTTTTGCGTGGCGTGGCGCAAGCCGACACCGGCAAGCAGGTCGAGGCGATCGCCACCTTCACCAAGCTCACCGAGGACTACCCCGAGCTGCCCGAGCCCTACAACAACCTGGCCGTGCTCTACGCCAACCAAAACCAGCTCGACAAGGCGCGCGCCGCGCTCGAAATGGCCATACGCACCAACCCGGCCTACGCCACGG
>JAFEES010000333.1 GCA_018240995.1 Pseudomonadota bacterium
TGGACTTGCGGCGCTGCCTGCGCAGGCTGGCGCGGCGGATCCACCCAGCGCGAGCCGATGAGAAACATGACGCCTATGACCAGGCCAAAGAACAGCCAGCCATAGATGAGGTGATCCACGCCGGTGGCGATGGTGTTGCCCGACACATGGCCCAGCAGAACGATCAAATAGGCGCGCACCCAGTTGGCCACCAGCGGAACCAGGATGGCCACGCCAATGAACACCAGGCGCTTGCGCATGCCGTCATAGCTGAGATAGGCGAACAGGCAACCGGCGGTCACGGAGGCAATCAGGTAGCGAATGCCGCTGCAGGCCTCGACGACCGACCAGGATCCCGAGGGGATGATGAACTGCAGGCCCTCGCGATAGACCGGAATGCCGCTGGCGCGCAGGGCCATGACGGTGAAGTCGGCCGTCCACTCCATCATGCGCGGCAGCAGGAAGTCGCCAATGGGCACGGCAAAGAACAGGAAGGCCAGCGCAAAGACCAAGGCCCTGGCCACCTGCCAGCCCAGCACGGCGGGCACGGCCAGCACGATCAGCGCCACAAAGGCCAGTTGGGTGACGGGGTTCACGGCCACCAGGTCGCCGGCCAGCCAGAGCGCCGCGGCGCCGGCCATGAGCAACCAGGCCAGGCGCCCGGGCCGTGGCGCCATGGACGCCAGCACGGCGCGCTGGCGCCACACCAGCCACAGGGTAATCAGGGGCACGACAAACCCATGGGCGTAGGTTTCCGAACTCATCCAGAGCGCGACCATGCCCCTGGCCGTGTGCCAGTAGGCGGCCAGGATCACCAGCAGCAACACCACGAACGCGGCCAGCGAGCGGCGCCACGGTGCGAGCACAGAGGGCCGGCTACCGGCCAGGTTCAAGGCAGTCATGCGGCCGAGCCCTCCAGCGCCATGGCGCTCGCGCCGGTCAGGGCGTGGTCGATCTGCTGCAGATGCGCCTGCCAGCTGCATTCATGCTCCACGTATTGGCGTGCGTGGCTGCCCAGTGCCGCGGCGCTGTCCGGCGATTGCAGTAGCTGCAGCACCGCCGCCACGAATTCCGCCGGCGTGTCAGCACGCAGCAGGCCCTGCGACGCGTCGGCGCCGATGGCGTCGGCGCAGCCGCTGACGGTGATCACGGGCTGGCGCATGGCCATGGCCTCCAGGATCTTGTTCTGTATGCCCCGCGCCACGCGCAGCGGCGCCACCACGGCGCTGGCGTGCTGCAGATAGGGGCGCACGTCGGGCACGGTGCCGGTGACCACCACATGCGTGCCAGCCAGGGCGCGCACCTGCTGCGCCGGGTTGCGGCCCACGATGTAAAAGCGCATGCGCGGGTGCTGCGCCACCAGGCGCGGCAGCATCTCGGCCACGAACCAGCTCACGCCGTCGATGTTGGGCCAATAGTCCATGGCACCGGTGAACACCACGGCCTGCTCCCCGGCCTGGAACGGACTGGGCAGGTCGGCGGCCGGCTGGAAGAAGTCGCAGTCCACGCCATTGCCCATGGATTGCACGCCGCCCTCGCACTCCGGCGCCTGCGACACGAACAGGGCCGTCTCGTTCGGCGTCACGAAATACGAGCGCTGCGCCTGCGCGGCAACCGCGCGTTCGTAGGCCAGCAGCCGCTGGCCCTCGCGCCGGTACAGCATGGACAGGGGCCAGCGATGCGCGGGCGCGTACTGGGTCCACTTGGCCGAGTCCACATCGACAAAGTCCACCAGCATGGGCACGCCCGGCAGCAGCGGCTGCGCGTACTGGGCCATGGCGGAAGAAAACACGACACAGGCCTGCAGCCTGTGCCTGGCCGCCGTCTGCTGCACCCAGCGCTGCAGGCCGGGGTTGCGATAGTAGGTCAGCGTGAGCGGCTCGCCCGTCAGCAGGCCACCCAGGCTCTTGAGCTTGGCGCTGCGCGGCGCTATGCGCTCCACATGCAGGTCGGCGCACATGGATTGCAGCACGGGCAGGTGTTGCTCGTCTTCCGGGTCGTCGATGAAGGTTCCCAGAAATACCCGGTGATGCTGTTGCAGATGGCGCAGCAGGTGGTACGAGCGCACCTTGTCCCCCTTGTTCGGCGGATAAGGCAGTCTATGCACCAGGTAAAGAATATTGCTCACGGCGGTACGGCGTTTCCAGGTGCTAGCCAAGATTGCGCACGATCTTGGGGCCCAGCCAATTGGCCAGCTGTATGGGCATGCGCCGCCAGGTGGCGATCAGCAGTCGGTATTTGGCATTCGCAGGGTTGTTCTGCGGCACGCTGTCTGACTTGTAGAGCTGGTACTCATAGTGCAGCGGCGTGGGCTCGAAGCCCCAGTTTTTCTTGAATGCATAGGATCCGGTGTTCAGCTTGCTGCGCCCGTAGTCGAACACCTTCAGGCCGCGCGCGCAGGCGCGGCGCATCAGCTCCCAGTACTTGAAGTCGTTGGCCGCCAGCTCGCGCGCGGCCTCGGCATCGCCGGCGTAGTAAGGCAATACCTCGTCGCGGAAATAAAAACTCAGCACGCTGCTCACCGGCCGCCCATCGGGCGCGCACACCGTGAGCACCTCGCAGTCGGGCCCAAACACGCGCAGCAACTGGTTGAAATAGGCCTTGGGCATGGCGGGCGTGCCATGGCGATGCACGTTGTCGGCGTACAGCGCAAAAAACCGGTCTGCGCTGGTGTCGATATGCGCCGTCAGGCCATTTTTGATGCCCTTGCGCACCATGGCGCGCTGCTTGCGAGGGATGGCCTGCAGGTTTTCGTCCTCGGTCGGCGCAATCGGCTTGCGGAACGTCACATACAGATCCTGCAAGGGCCAGTCGGCATGGCGGCGCTGCACATTGCGCAGCTCCAGATGGGCCACGCCCAGGCGCTGCGCCAAGGCCTGCGCCTCACGCTCGAGCGCCGTGGCGGCTTGTTCATCCAGCGCCGCCGCGCCGCCATACACGGAAAACGGCAGGCCGGTGAGCGCGTTGCCAAACATGCGGCTCTTCACATGGCCCAGGGGAAGCACGCCGCGGATAACCCCGCCAGCCTGCGCATAAAGAAAATAGGTGTCGTGGCCGAATATGTCTTCGATCAGCACCTGCCAGCCGGAGCGATG
>JAFEES010000334.1 GCA_018240995.1 Pseudomonadota bacterium
GCTCCCAGGCTCCCCCCTCTCCCCCGGCCCCTCTCCCGCAAGGGGAGAGGGGAGAGAAGCCCAGAGCTGCGACTTGTGTAGATACCCATGCCCAGAGGGTGAGGGGGTAACCGGCGTTATCTGAGATTCGTTGCTAATCGTGCAAGCAAATAGGTACGTGCACGCCCCCCCCCAGGGAAAGCCGGCAGATTCAACCCACCACCGCATCCAGCCAGCCGCGCAGGCTGTTGATGAAGGCCCAGGCCTGCACGCGCGGCATGTCCCGCAGGCGCAGCACGCCCTCCTGCAGCCGGCCATCGGCCAGGGCCACGGCGCGGCCCACGCCCGGCAGCAGGCCGCAGGCCAGCGCCGGGGTGATCCAGCACCCGTCGATGAGCGCGGCGATGTTGCCAAAGGTGGACTCGGTGATCTCGCCCGCCGGGTTATGGAGCAGGGTATCGAACCAGCCGCCAGCGGCCGCCGGCGCAAAGGCCGCGTAATGCGCGCGGTGCGTGGTCTTGTGGCGCACGAATTCGCTGTGCGCCTCGGCAAAGGGCCGATCGGCCAACCGCAGGCGCACCGGCCGGGCCGTGGGCTGCAGGGCAAAGGCCTGGGCCTGGGGCCGGCCGGTGGCACCCTGCAGCAGGCGCACGCGCCACAGCCCCTGCGCATGCTCCGCCGACAGCTCCGCCAGGCAGGCACGCACGCGGGCCTCGTCCCAGGGGTAGGCAAAGTGCGCGCAGCTGGCCGCCATGCGCGCCAGATGCCGGTCAAGGTGGCGCGGGCGGCCCTGCTCCAGCGCCAGGGTTTCCAAAATTTCGAAGTCCATCGCAGCCCCGTCAAACAAGCTGCAAGAAGGCGCGCTTGTGGCGCCATTCCTGCCATTCGGCCTCGGCCCGGGCGCCGGCCGTGATACCGCTGCCAATGCCGCAGCGCACCTGGTCGCCCTGCAGCACCACGGTGCGTATCGGCACGTTGAAGGTGGCATGCATGCGCCCGGGCGCGCTGCCGGGCCGCACCACGCCGACGGCGCCGCAGTAGATGCCGCGCGGCCCGGCCTCCAGTTCACGGATCAGGCGCATGGCCTGGCGCTTGGGCGCGCCGGTGATGGAGCCGCAGGGAAACAGCGCCGCGAACACGTCCGCCAGGCCCGTGCCCGGCCTGGTGCGCGCCTCGACATCGGATGTCATCTGCCACACCGTGGGCAGGGCCTCGGCATGGAACAGCCGGGGCACGCGCACGCTGTGCGCCTGGGCGATGCGCGACAGGTCGTTGCGCAGCAGATCCACGATCATCACGTTCTCGGCGCGCTCCTTGGGCGAGGCGCGCATGGCCTGGGCATTCGCCGCGTCCTGCGCCTGCGTGGCGCCGCGCGCGGCCGTGCCCTTCATCGGGCGGGTGAGGATGCGTTCCCCGTCCCAGTCGAAGAACAGCTCGGGCGAGACCGACAGCACCTGCTCGGCGCCATCGTCCAGGCAGGCCACGTAGCCGCCGGGCTGGGCGCGCCGCAGCGCGGCGAACAGCGCCTCGGCGCTGCCCTGCAGCCGGCCCGTGAGCTGCGCCGTGTAGTTGATCTGGTAGCAGTCGCCGGCCGCGATCGCCGCATGGATGCGCGCAATGGCGGCATCAAAGGCCGCGCGCTCCAGGCCCGGCTGCCAGAGCACCTGCGGCGCACAGTCCACGCCGGCCGGTGGTTGGTCTGCGGCGCCGGCAGGCCGCTCATGCACGGCAAACCAGGCCAGCGGCCGACCCTCGGGCGCGGGGTGCAGCGCGTCGGCGTAGGCCGCGTCAAACGCCGCCGCGGCCTCGTAGCGCAGCCAGCCCAGGCACCACAGGCCGGCCTGGGCGGCCTGCTGCACGGCGTGGAGCACGGCGCGCACCTCGCCGGGGCGCCAGGCCGCCAGCGTGCGCAGCGGCGCGCCGAAGGCATGGCTGAGCCGCGCCGCTGCCGCATCGTGCGGGTCGGGGAAGTCGATGAAGAAGTTCAAGGAAAAACAGCGTCGCCGCCAGCCAGTTGATCGTCCATAGCTACATTATCAATAGCGAACGGCCGGATGCAAAAAAAGCGCCCGCGATGGCGGGCGCCCGTTGTTTGCATGCCCCAGGGGCGCATTCATTTGCCGGGCATGCCCTGGTACCTGGCCAGCGCCTGCTGGTAGGCCGGGCCGTCGTGCAGTTGCTGGTAGCGAGCCAGGGCGGCCTGGTAGTCGGCCATGAAGCGCAAGTCCGTGTCAGTCGGCGGTGCGGGCCAGTAAGTCATGCCGGCGCGCTGCCACA
The DNA here is from genome assembly GCA_018240995.1 of Pseudomonadota bacterium. Classification (GTDB taxonomy): domain Bacteria; phylum Pseudomonadota; class Gammaproteobacteria; order Burkholderiales; family Burkholderiaceae_C; genus Alicycliphilus. The sequence continues at coordinate 2,257 of JAFEES010000334.1, forward strand.
GCGCGAGGTCGGCCAGCACCTCGGCGCGGCTCAGGCCCGGGCTGGCAGTCGGCGTGCCTGTGAGCGGGGGAGAAGCGCTGCCCTGGGCCATCGCGGAGCCGGCCACGCCCAGGAATGCAGCGGTCAAAAGAGTGAAGCGGGTGCACATATCGAATCCTTTCGATTCGCGTTACGACGGAAACACCGATTGACGCAATGGTCACGGCGTACTCCAGCAAAAACTATGCGCCCACATTCCGGTCATCGGCGGGCATTTATCCACGCGCCCGTGCAATTGGCGTAACCAGTGATGACGCGCATCAAGAACGGATGTTGCGGCGAGCAGGCCAATTGCCTGATTGCCCACTGTCGCAGTAAGTACCGTCATGCCCGCGCAGGCGGGCATCCAGCCTTGGCACGGAGCCCCGGATCCCCGCCTGCGCGGGGATGACGATGGGCAGGGTGGTGTGCCCGGGGTATTTATTTAGTCAATCAAAATGCCTTTTTACGCATACCCATAAAGCGTCAAAAGCTATAACAATAAGAGCGTCATGCGGCGCCAAAATGCGGCACCAGCGCCCCCGGGGCCTGGCCGCTCTTGAGCGCGGCGGTAAAGGCCAGCATGCGGTCTATGGGCTGGCGCGCACGTGGAATCAGGGCCGGGTCCACATGCACGGCATTGGCGCCCGTTGCCAGCACCCGAGCCACGTCGGCCAGGCCGTTCATGGCCATCCAGGGGCAGTGGGCGCAGCTCTTGCATGTGGCGCTGTTGCCGGCGGTGGGTGCCTCGTAGAACCGCTTGCCCGGGTTGAGCTGGCGCAGCTTGTGCATCATGCC
>JAFEES010000335.1 GCA_018240995.1 Pseudomonadota bacterium
CCTAAAAAGCACCGCAAAAACTACAACGCTTGCGCCTTGAAGGTGTCGCAGGCCTGCCCGCTGCCGGTCTTCAGGCCCTGGCTGAACCAGCGCACGCGCTGGGCGCTGGTGCCGTGGGTGAAGGCGTCGGGGCGCACGGTGCCGCTTTGCTGGCGCTGCAAGGTGTCGTCGCCGATTTGCTGGGCGGCGTTGATGGCCGATTCGATGTCGCTTTGGTCGAGCCAGTTCTTGGCCTGCTGCGAATGGTGGGCCCAGATACCGGCATAGCAGTCGGCCTGCAGCTCCAGCCGCACCGAGAGTGCATTTTGGTCACGCTGGCTGACGCGCCCGCGCATGCCGTCCACCTTGGCCGTGGTGCCCAGCAGGGTCTGCACATGGTGGCCCACCTCGTGGGCAATCACATAGGCGCGGGCAAACTCTCCGGGCGCGCCAAGCTGGCGGCTCATGGTGTCGAAGAGGTCCATGTCCAGGTACCCCTTGTGGTCGCCCGGGCAATAGAACGGCCCCATGGCGCTTTGCCCCGTGCCGCAGGCCGTGGGCGTGGCGCCGCGGTAGAGCACCAGCTTGGGGTCGCGGTACTGCGCCCCGCCCTGCTGGAAGATCTGCGTCCATACGTCCTCGGTAGATGCCAGCACGGTGGAAACAAACGCCGCCTGGCGGTCATTGCCCGGCGGGCGCTGTGCCGGTGCCTGCTGCACCTGGGGCGCGCCGCCGCCGGACAGCACGCCTATGGTGGTCAGCGGGTTGATGCCAAACACGCCCCAGCCGATCAGGGCCAGCACCACCGTGCCAATGCCAATGGAGCGCCCGCCGCCAAAGCCGCCGCCGCCACCGCCGCCACCGCCGTCACTGCGGCGGTCTTCCACATTGTCCGATTCGCGATTGCCTTCCCATTTCATTGGCTGTCTCCCGTGCGCGTACGGCGCGAAGCGTTACATATTACGCCCGCCCTCCGAAACTGCGCGGCACCGGCGCGCCGAAAGCGGAGCCGGTCACGAAGTTCAATAAATTTCACATTTGCGGCGTGCGACGCCGCTGCGGCTTCATGCCTTGGGCAGCGTCACGCCGTGCTGGCCCTGGTACTTGCCCTTGCGATCCTTGTAGCTCACGGCGCATTCCTCGTCGCCCTGGAAGAACAACACCTGGGCGCAGCCCTCGCCCGCGTAGATCTTGGCCGGCAGCGGCGTGGTGTTGGAGAACTCCAGCGTCACATAGCCCTCCCACTCGGGCTCGAAGGGCGTGACGTTGACGATGATGCCGCAGCGCGCATAGGTGCTCTTGCCCAGGCACACGGTGAGCACGTCGCGCGGTATGCGAAAGTACTCCATGGTGCGTGCCAGCGCGAAGCTGTTGGGCGGGATGATGCAGTAGTCGCCCTCGAAATCGACGAAGCTCTTTTCGTCGAAGTTCTTCGGGTCCACCACGGTGCTGTGGATGTTGGTGAAGACCTTGAATTCGCGCGCGCAGCGTATGTCGTAGCCGTAGCTGCTGGTGCCGTAGCTGATGATCTTCTTGCCGTCCTGCTCGCGGATCTGTCCGGGCTGGAAGGGCTCGATCATGCCGTGCTGCTCGGCCATGCGGCGGATCCATTTGTCGCTCTTGATGCTCATGGGTAAAGACTCCTGGCGAGCATTCTGCCACCGCGACCACCACGCTCACAAAAAAAGAGCCTCCAACGCTTGTCTGGCAAGCGTTGGAGGCTTTATTCAGTCAAAACGAGCCGTCAGGGAGCAACCGACGCGCCGCCCTCGTACCAGCGCTTGAAGGTATCCACCTCCTCGGCCGACAGCGCGCCGGGGTTGCCAAAGGGCATCTTGCGCAGCTGCACCACCTGCTGGTAGATCTGCTGTGCATGGCCCTTGACCTCCTCGGGGGTGTCGAACTTCACGTTCTTCTGCGCCACGGTGTTGGCGCTGTGGCAGACCACGCAATGCTTGTCCATGATGGCGCGCACCTGGGCATAGCCCGCCGGGGTCTGGGCAACGGCGGCAGCGGCCTGGGGCGCGGGCTTGAGCCAGGCCACCACACCCAGCAGCACCACGATGCCCACGGCGGCATAGGGCCAGGGATGGGAGTTGCGGCCCAGCTTGAAGCCATGGCGCATGACGAAGAACTGGCGAATGGCGGCACCCGAGAACATCATCAGGATCAGGATCAACCAGTTCATGGAGTTGTTGTACAGCCAGCCGTAATGGTTGGACAGCATGGCGAACAGCACCGGCAGCGTGAAGTAGGTGTTGTGCACGCTGCGCTGCTTGGCGCGCTTGCCGTGCATGGGATCGACCGGCTGTCCGGCCTTGAGCGCCGCCACCACCTTGCGTTGGCCGGGGATGATCCAGAAGAACACGTTGGCGCTCATGGACGTGGCCAGCATGGCCCCCATCAGCAAGAAGGCCGCCTGGCCGGGGAAGATGTGGCAGGCCAGGTAGGCCGCGATGCACACCAGCACCAGCACCATGGCGCCGACGGTGGCGTCGCCGTTAGGCTTTTGGCCGAAGACGCGGCAAATCGCGTCGTACAGCAGCCAGAACACCACCAGGAAGCCCAGCGCCGCGACGATGGCCATGGAGGTGGACATCAGCGGGTTGTTCGGGCTCACCAGGTAGATGCCGGCGTTCCACAGGTAGGACACCGTGAGCAGCGCAAAGCCGGACAGCCAGGTGGTGTAGCTCTCCCAGTAGAACCAGTGCAGGTGGTCGGGCAGCTTGGGCGGCGAGACGTTGTATTTGACCGGGTGGTAAAAACCGCCGCCGTGCAGGGCCCAGAGCTCGCCGCTGATGCCCTCGCGCTTCATGCCCTCGTCCTCGGGCGGGGTGAGGCTGCTGTCCAGGAAGACGAAGTAGAACGACGAGCCGATCCAGGCGATGGCGGTGATGACGTGCAACCAGCGCAGCAGCAGGTTGGACCAATCGAGGAGGTAGCTTTCCATAGTGTTTCAACCTCGGCAGGCGTCAAGCATCTGCCGACAAGCTGCTCACCACTGCGGGTGCTCTGAGCAGAAGAACAATGGGCCGCGCACCTTGGCATGAAGCTA
>JAFEES010000336.1 GCA_018240995.1 Pseudomonadota bacterium
GCCCACCACGGGCTCGCTCAAGGTATCCTTCTTCGGGCCGTTCTACGGCGGCTACCACGTCGCCGCGCTGGACCCGGACTACCGCTGGGCGTTGGTGTTGGGGCCGGACACCCGTTACTGCTGGATTCTGGCGCGCGACAAGCAACTGCCCGCCGCGCAGCGCGAAGCCATCGTGGCGCGGGCGCAGGCGCTGGGCGTCGATACCTCGTCGCTGATCTGGGTGCCGCACGAGCGCCAGGACCCAGCGCAATGAGCGAAGGCGTGCCATGAGCTACGCCGTCGTCTGGTTCAAACGCGACCTGCTGGTGCGTGACCATGCGCCGTTGGTGCACGCGGCCGCGCATAGGCCGGTGCTGTGCCTGTACGTGTTGGAGCCCAGCCTGTGGGCGCAGCCAGACAGTGCGCTGCAGCACTACCAGTTTCTGCGCGAGAGCCTGCGCGACTTGGCGCACCAGTTGCGCGGCTGCGGCGCGCGGCTGCAGCTGGCATTGGGCAAGGTGCCTGAGGTGCTGGCCCGGCTGCACGCACTGCAGCCCTTTGCGCGCCTGGTGTCGCACGAGGAAACCGGCAACGGCGCCACCTATGCCCGCGACCTGGCCGTGGCCCGCTGGTTCCGCCGGCAGGGCGTGGCCTGGCAGGAGTGGCCGCAGTACGGGGTGGTGCGGCGCCTGCCTTCGCGCGAGCGCTGGCACGGCTTGTGGCAAGCGCACATGCAGAAACCCTGACAACTCCATGCAATCACTACCCGCCGGCTACCGTGCGCTGGTGCTTGGTGCCTCAGGTGCCATCGGTGGCGCACTAGCCGCCCAATTGCGAGGCGACCCATACTGTGCCAAGGTGCTCGCGTTGGGGCGCTCCAGCACGCCACCGGTGGACTTCGACGCCCTCGCCAGCATTGCCGAGGCGGCGCACTCATTGCGCACACAAGGCCCGTGGAACCTGGTGCTGGTGGCCACAGGCATGCTGCAAGGTCCCACGGGCAAGCCCGAGAAGCGTCTGGCGGACCTAGATGCCGCGCACATGGCGGCCAGCTTTGCTGTCAACGCCATCGGGCCAGCTCTGGCGTTGGCGCATTTCGCCCCGCAGCTGGCACGCGGCGAGCGCAGCGTGCTCGCGGTGCTTTCAGCCAGGGTCGGCAGCATTGGCGACAACCACCTGGGCGGTTGGTACAGCTACCGCGCCTCCAAGGCGGCGCTGAACATGGTGGTAAAGACCGCGGCCATCGAGCTGGCCCGTACCCACCCGCAGTCGGTGGTCGCGGCGCTGCACCCGGGCACCGTGGACTCGGCTCTCTCGGCCCCGTTTCGCGGCGCGCGGATCGGGCGGCCTGCGGGTGATGCGGCGCGCGATTTGCTGGCGGTGCTCGACGCCCTGCAGCCCGAGGACAGCGGCGGCCTCTGGGCTTATGACGGCCAGCGCCTGCCGTGGTAGCCGACGCCACAAGGTTTGAAAGGAAGCACCGTATGCGCATCCTCATCACCGGCGGCACCGGCCTGATCGGCCGGGCCTTGTGCCAGCACTGGCAGCGACAGGGTCACGACCTTTTCGTCTGGAGCCGCGACCCGGCTCAAGTACCGCGCCTGTGCAGCGGCGCACAGGGCATCGCGCAATTGCAAGCGCTCGACGGCAGCGGCCCGCTGGACGCCGTTGTCAACCTGGCGGGCGCGCCGATTGCTGACCGCCCCTGGACCGCTGCACGGCGGGATCTGCTGTGGCGCAGTCGTGTGGACCTGACACGCACCCTGGTCGACTGGATAGGCCAGCAAGCCGCGCCCCCGCGCGTGCTGCTGTCAGGCTCGGCTGTCGGCTGGTATGGCGACGGTGGCGAGCAATGGCTGGCCGAAGACAGCGCGCCAGGCAACGCCGACTTCGGTAGCCGCCTGTGCGTGGCTTGGGAGCAAGAGGCCGAGCGCGCGCGCCAGTGGGGCGTGCGCGTGGCGCTGCTGCGCACCGCACCCGTGCTGGCCCCGCAGGGAGGCATGCTGGCGCGGCTGCTGCCGCCTTTCAGGTTGGGCCTGGGCGGGCGCCTGGGCAGCGGCCAGCAGTGGATGCCCTGGATCCATCTGGACGATCAGGTGGTTCTCATTGACCACTTGTTGCACAACGACGCCTGTAGCGGCGGCCCCTACAACGCCTGCGCACCCGAGGCGGTGCGCAACACCGACTTCACCCAGACCCTGGCGCGCACGCTGCACCGCCCGGCCGTGTTACCTGCACCGGCCTGGGCACTGCGCCTGGCGCTGGGCGAAATGTCCGTGCTCCTGCTCGGTGGCCAGCGCCTGGTGCCGCGCCGCACCCAGGAAGCAGGGTTTACCTGGCGCCACCCTACGTTGGCCGGGGCGTTGACACAACTGCTGCGCATCTCGTAGGACCTCATCGGCACGCTGGTTCGATACATCTATGAAAAACATTCGACCATGAACACGGAAAAAACCACTGCTGTACTTTTATGCAATCTGGGCACCCCTGACGCCCCGACGCCGGCGGCTCTGCGCCGCTATCTGGCCCAATTCTTGTCGGATCCCCGGGTGGTGGAGATTCCGCGCCTCTTCTGGCTGCCGCTGCTCCACGGCGTCATCTTGCGTGTTCGGCCACGCCGGTCGGCGGCGAAATATGCATCGGTGTGGAGCGATGCCGGTTCACCTCTGGCGGTTTGGACCCAGCGCCAGGCCGAGTTGCTGGGCCAGCGCTTGCGTGAATCCGGCCTGCCAGCGCCGGTACTGCCCGCCATGCGCTACGGCCAACCGGCGGTGGGCACTCAGTTGCAGGCGCTGCTGGACGCGGGGGTGCAACGGGTGTTGGTGCTGCCGCTGTACCCGCAGTATTCGGCTGCCACCACGGCCAGCCTGTTCGACGGTGTCGCGGACTGGGTACGGCGCTCACGCCGGTACCCGGAGCTGCGCTTTGTCAACGATTACCACGATCACCCCGACTACATCGCGGCCCTGGCCGGTAGCGTGCGCGCGCACTGGGAGCGCAAAGGGCAACGCGCACAGCATTTGGTGATGAGTTTCCAT
>JAFEES010000337.1 GCA_018240995.1 Pseudomonadota bacterium
TGGCCGGCATCACCACCGTACTGCTGCTGGTGCTGTGCACGCCGATTGCCTGGTGGCTGGCGCACACACCCTCGCGCTGGCGCGGCCCGGTAGGGGCCGTAGTGGCGCTGCCGCTGGTGCTGCCACCCACGGTGATCGGGTTCTACCTGCTGGTGCTGATGGGCCCCAGTGGCCCGGTCGGGCGGCTCACCGAGTCGCTGGGCTGGGGCCGCCTGCCCTTTACCTTCTGGGGCCTGGTCGTTGGCTCCATCGTGTATTCACTGCCGTTTGCCGTGCAGCCGCTGCAGCGCGCGTTCGAATCCATGGGCCGGCGCCCGCTGGAAGTGGCCGCGGCCCTGGGCGCGGGGCCGCTCGATCGTTTCTTCACCGTCGCCCTGCCGCTGGCGCGCCCGGGCTTCATCACCGCCGCGGTGCTGAGCTTTGCCCACACCGTGGGCGAGTTTGGCGTGGTGCTGATGCTGGGCGGCAACATCCCGGGCAAGACACGCGTGGTGTCGGTGCAGATCTACGACCATGTGGAGGCCATGGAGTACGCCCAGGCACATTGGCTCGCGGGCGGCATGGTGGCATTCGCCTTCGTCGTGCTGATGGCGCTGCATTGGCTGCAGCCCAAGGGGCGGCTGCAATGACCGGCATCAACGCGCGTCTGCGCCTGCAGCGCCCCGACTTCGTGCTCGACGTAGACCTGCAACTGCCCAGCCAGGGCGTGACGGCGCTGTTTGGGCCATCAGGCTGCGGCAAGACCACCTGCCTGCGCGCCATCGCCGGGCTGGAACGCACCACGGGCCGCGTCGAGGTCAACGGCCAACCGTGGCAGGACGATGCGGCCGGCCTGTGGCTGCCCACGCACAAACGCCAGCTGGGCTATGTGTTCCAGGAAGCCAGCCTGTTTGCCCATCTGAACGTGTGGCAGAACATGGAATACGGCCTGCGCCGCCTGGCGCCCGAGCGCCGACGCGTGTCGCTGGATCAGGCCGTCGAGCTGCTCGGGCTGTCTGCAATGCTGGCGCGCATGCCGCACACGCTGTCGGGCGGCGAGCGCCAGCGCGTGGCCATTGCCCGAGCCCTCGCCGCCAGCCCACGCCTGCTGCTCATGGACGAGCCCCTGGCCGCGCTGGACGCAGCGCGCAAGGCCGAGGTGCTGCCATATCTGGAGCGCCTGCAGCGCAGCCTGGACATCCCGATGCTCTACGTCAGCCACTCCCCCGACGAAGTCGCGCGCCTGGCATCGCACCTGGTACTGCTGCAGGCCGGCCACGTCAAAGTCCAGGGCCCCACGGCCGAGCTGATGACGCGCCTGGATCTGCCCCTGTCCCATGGCGACACGGCCGCTGCACTGGTGCAGGCACAGGTGCTGGCGCACGATGCGCACGATCACCTGCTCAGTGTGGCCTTCAGCGGCGGCCGGCTGCACCTGATCGCTACCCAGCAATATGTAGCGGGCGAAGCCGTGCGCCTGCGCGTGCTGGCGCGCGATGTCAGCCTGGCACGTACACGCGCCACCGACAGCAGCATCCTGAACCTGCTGCCGGCACGCATCACGCAGCTGGCCGAAGACAGCCCGGGCCAGATGCTGGTGGCGCTGGACGCCGCGGGTACGGCGCTGCTGGCACGCATCACCCGGCGCTCGTGTCAGCAACTGGCGCTAGCCGTTGGGGACACAGTGTTTGCCCAGGTGAAGGGTGTGGCGCTGGTGGATTGATGGTTCAGGAGGTATTGGGTTTAGGCTGTGCAGATACAGCGCCACCCTCACCACACATGAACACCAAACACGCCCACCTCACGCCGACAGAGCACATCCCCTTCGACACCCTGCGCACGACGCTGGCGCACATCTTCGAACGCCACGGCACCAGCGCCGCCGTCGCCGCCGTGCTGGCCGACAACTGTGCCAGCGCCGAGCGCGACGGCGCGCACAGCCATGGCGTGTTTCGCATTCCCGGCTACCTTTCCACGCTGGCCAGCGGTTGGGTGGACGGCCACGCCATACCCCGGGTGCGGGACATGGCGCCAGGCTTTCTGTCGGTGGATGCGTGCAATGGCTTTGCCCAGCCGGCCTACATGATGGCCTACGACGCCCTGGTGGCCAAGGCGCGTGCCAACGGCATCGCGCTGCTGGCGACCCACAACTCGCACCATTTTGCTGCCCTGTGGCCCGACGTCGAGCCGCTGGCGCGCGACGGTCTGGTGGCGCTGGCCCTGGTCAACAGCATGGCCTGCGTGGTGCCCAGCGGCGGCACCAAGGCGCTGTTTGGCACCAACCCCATCGCCTTCGCCGCGCCGCGCGCCGGCCATGACCCTCTGGTGTTCGACCTGGCCACCAGCGCCATGGCCCATGGCGATGTGCAGATTGCGGCGCGCGAGGGCCGGCCACTGCCCGAGGGCTTTGGCGTGGACTGCCACGGCCAGCCGACAACCGACGCGCGCGCCGTGCTGGACGGCGGTGCGCTGCTGCCCTTTGGCGGCGTGCACAGCAGCTACAAGGGCTCGGCCCTGTCGATGATGGTGGAGCTGCTGGCCGCGGCGCTCACGGGTGGCCATTTTTCGTTCGAGTTCGACTGGCGCGGCCACTCCGGCGCACAAACCCCGCACACGGGCGAGCTGATCATCGCCATAGACCCGGCCAAGAGCCAGGGGCGTGGGTTTGCCCAGCGCTGCGAAGACCTGGTGCGGGCCATGGCCGGGGCCGGTCAGCAGCGCCTGCCCGGCGAGCGCCGCTACCGCCAGCGGGCGCAGTCGCTGCGCGAAGGCGTTGCGCTACCGGCCGCCACCTGGGCCGAATTGCAGCGCCTGGCGCAGGCGTAGTTTTGACAAAATATGGCTCTAGCGCCCGCCCATCAAGCACTAACAGCTATCAAAATCAGACGTTGATGGCCGCTGCCGACCCGGCCTGCTTGCGCAGTTCAAACTTCTGGATCTTGCCGGTGCTGGTCTTGGGCAGCTCGCCAAACACCACGGCGCGCGGCACCTTGAAGCCGGCCAGGTGCTGCTTGCAATGCGCCACGATGTCCTCGGG
>JAFEES010000338.1 GCA_018240995.1 Pseudomonadota bacterium
CGGCATGCCGCGCTCGCGCAGGCCGAAGCAGATGTTCTGGCGCACATTGAGCCAGGGGAACAGCGTGTAGCTCTGGAACACCACGCCGCGGTCGGCACCCGGGCCTTCGACCCGCTTGCCATCCAGCAGGATCTCGCCACCCGTTGGCGTCTCCAGGCCCGCCACCAGGCGCAGCAGGGTGGACTTGCCGCAGCCCGAGGGCCCCAGCACGGTGATGAAATCGTTGTCGACCACCTCCAGGCTGGTGGGTTGCAGCGCCGTGGTGGCAGCGGCCCCGCGCGTGCCCGGAAAGACCTTGGTGACATGGCGGATGGACAGGCGGCTCATCGCATCAGGCTCCAGGGGAAAAGCAGCTGGTTGAGCTTCTTGAACAGCAGATCCGAGGCCAGGCCGATCAGGCCGATGATGACGATGCCGGAGATGATGTTGTCGGTGGCCATCAGCGCCTGGCTGTCCATGATCATGTGGCCCACGCCGGAGGCGGCGCCGATCAGCTCGGCAACCACCACGTAGGTCCAGCCCAGGCCCAGCACCTGCCGCAGCGCCTCCGCGATCTCGGGCGCGGCGCCTGGCAGCAGCACGCGCCGGATCACGCTGGCATCGGTGCACCCCAGCGTATAGGCCGCCTCGACCAGGTCGCGCCGCGCGTTGCTGACAATCATCATCACCATCAGCGTGAGCTGGAAGAAGCAGCCGATGAAGATGATGGCCAGCTTCTGGGCCTCGCCAATACCCACCCACATGATCAACAGCGGAATGAAGGCCGAGGCCGGCAGGTAACGCGCAAAGGAGATGAAGGGCTCGAACACGGCCTCGATGGGCTTGTAGGCCCCCATCGCAATCCCCAGCGGAACGGCGATCACGGCTGCCAGGACGAAGCCGCCCAGCACACGCCATACCGTCATGCCGACATCGCCAATAAAACCAAACTCAGCGAACAAGGCCCAGCTGGCCTTGAGCGTCTGCAGAGGCGAGGCCAGAAAATGCGGCGACACGATGCCGGCCTGTGTCAGAAAGGCCCAGAACAGCAGGAACAGGGCAAAAAAGCCAGCGCCCAGAAGCAGGCGCACGCGCGGATGAACCGGGTGCAGCAGCCTCATCCTGCGAGGCCTGCGATCGGGGGGCGGCAGGCTGGGAGCCTGCGCCGCGTCTGGCTTGTCGAACGTGCTGACCGAGGGCATGTTTATTTCTTGAGGAACTGGGTGTCGAACAGGCCGTCGAGGTTGGCGGGAATGGCCTTGATCACGCCCGTCTCAAGCAGCAGCGCGGCCGCTTCCTTGTTGAAGGCCTGGATTTCCCCGTTGAAGAACTTGACGTTGGCGTCGCGGTCGGCCCAATGGATCTTGGACTGGGATTTTTCGAACTGCTCGGGCGTTTGCTTGACATCGGCGCCCATGATGGTGAAAGCCTTGGTCTTGTCCTTCTCGATCAGGTCGAGCGCGTCGAAATAGCTCTCGGTCAGGGCCTTGGCGGCCGCCGGGTTTTCCTTGATGAACTTGGGCGTGCAACCGAAGGTGTCGAACACCATGGCGTACTGCTTGGAATCGGCGATCAGCTTGCCCGTTTCGGGTTTGCTGAGCACCAGGCCCAGATAGGGCTCGTAGGTCACGGCGGCATCCAGGCCGCTGTTGCCCGCGATGAGGGCATTGGCCGCCTGGGCCGGCTCCAGCGTCACCATCTTCACGTCCTTGAGCGACAACCCGTTCTTCTTGAGAATCCAGGCCAGCGAGAAGTACGGGTTGGTGCCCGGCGCGGACACGCCGATGGTCTTGCCCTTCAGGTCGGTCACTTTTTCGATGCCCGGCCGGGCCACGATGCCGTCGGCCCCCATGCCCTGGTCCATCTTGAACAACTGGGTGGTGGCGACGCCGTTGGCATTCCAGACGATCCAGGTTTCGGTCGAGGTGGCCGCGCACTGCACGTCACCCGAGGCGATGGCCAGGTGGCGGTCCTTCTGAGGGATCTTGCGGATGCTCACGTCCAGGCCGTTTTTCTTGAAGATGCCAGCCTCCTTGGCCAGCGTCAGCGGCCCGAAGCCGGTCCAGCCCGAAATGGCGATCGAAACCTTTGTCTCCTGCGCCTGGGCGGCGCCCAGCAGGCCAAAAGCAATCGCGGTGCCGAACAGGGTCTTTTTGAACAGGGACATGAATGACTCCAGGTGCAAATGTGCTGTGGATTGGAAAAGGGAAAGGGGCCGGTGCGGGGGTCAGTGCGGTGCCGGTGCGCCGTCGCGCCAGACCACGGGGAACATCGGGTCGTCGAACGCGGCGCCATCCTTCATCGTCAGGCCCTTGATGGGGGGCGAGCCCTTGCCGCCGCGGTCCACATAGACCGCGTCGTCGCCCACCCAGCGCGCCGAGAACACCCGGCGCGCGATGGGCGAACGATTGCCTGGCGCCCCGTGCACCGTGCGGAAATTGAAGGCGATGGCGTCGCCGGGCTGCATGTCCCAGCCCGCGATGTCGAACTGGTCGCGCTGTCCGTCGATGTCGGGCAGCGCCTCGTAGCTGTCTTGGTCGTACAGGCGCGTGCCGTCGAAGCGCATGGGGCGGAAGTCCTTACCCCAGCGGTGCGAGCCGCGCACGCACTCCATGACCACGCTGCGCGCCACCGGGTCCAGCGGCGTCCACAGGCTGACGCTCTGGTGGCCATCCACGCAGTAGTAGGGCTGGTCCTGGTGCCAGGGCGTCACCGTGCTGCCACCGGGCTGCTTGACCAGCACATGGTCGTGAAAGAAACGCGCGGTGCGCGAACGCATCAGTTGCGCGGCCAGGGCGGCTGCGTTCGAGTGCAGCACGAAGTCCCGGAACTCGGGGATGCGCTGCCAATTGCACAAATCCTGGAAGAACGGAGCAGACCCGTCCGCGGGCACCACCGAGCGCTCCATCGGGCTCGGGTCCGCCATCAGCTTGCGCACCCCTTCGCGCAAGGGCTCCATCCATTCGGTGAAGGCGTTGCGGACCACGATGACGCCATCGCGCTCAAAGGCCTCGACGTCGGATTCC
>JAFEES010000339.1 GCA_018240995.1 Pseudomonadota bacterium
TGGATCAGGTGGCGCTGGCGCGCCTGTATGGCGAGCCGCTGTTCGCGCTGCCGCAGGACCTGTACATCCCGCCCGACGCGCTGGAGGTGTTCCTGGAGGCCTTCGAGGGCCCGCTGGATCTGCTGCTGTACCTGATACGCAAGCAAAACTTCAACATCCTCGACATCCCCATGCTGGATGTCACGCGCCAATACCTTGGCTACGTGGACGAGGTGCGCAGCCGCAACCTGGAGCTGGCGGCCGAATACCTGCTGATGGCGGCCATGCTCATCGAGATCAAGTCGCGCATGCTGCTGCCCCCGAAGCGGCAAGAGGGCGCGGCCGAGCCCGAAGACCCACGTGCCGAGCTGGTGCGGCGCCTGCTGGAGTACGAGCAGATCAAGCTCGCCGCCCTGGGCCTGAACCAGTTGCCGCAATACGGACGCGACTTCATCCGCGCCCAGGTGACCATAGAGCAAAGCCTGCAGCCGCGCTTTCCCGACGTCGATCTGGCCGAGCTGCAGCAAGCCTGGAGGGACATCCTGCGCCGCGCCAAGCTGGTGCAGCACCACCGCATCACGCGCGAGGAGCTGTCGGTGCGCGAATACATGAGCCACATGCTCAAAAGCCTGCAGGGGCGGCGCTTCGTTCCGTTTGAAGACCTGTTCCAGCCCGAAAAGGGCGGCACCGTGCTGGTGGTGACCTTCATTGCCCTGCTGGAGCTGGCCAAGGAAACCCTGATCGAGATCACCCAGGCCGAGGCCTTCGCGCCGATCTACGTGCGCCTGGCCTACACGCCCGTCTAACCAACCACCGCATCGTGCAAGCGTGCGCCGCCGACCATCGCCATGGCATCACATGACTTCGACGTACTCATCGTAGGCAGCGGCCTGGCCGGCCTGTCCGCGGCACTGCAGCTAGCGCCCACGCACCGCGTGGCCGTGATCACCAAGCGCCAGATCCAGGACGGCTCCAGCAACCGGGCCCAGGGCGGCATTGCCGCCGTGCTGGCCAATGACGACAGCTTTGCCGCGCACATAGAGGACACGCTGGTGGCCGGCGCCGGCCTGTGCGACCTGGCGGCCACGCGCTTCGTGGTGGAAAACGCACCCAAGGCGATCGCCTGGCTGCGGGCCTTGGGCGTGCCCTTCACGCTGGAGGGCGAGCAGCTGCACCTCACGCGCGAGGGCGGGCACAGCGCGCGGCGCATCGTGCACGCCACCGACGCCACCGGCGCCGCCGTGCAAAAGACACTCATCGAGGTGGTGCGCGCCACGCCCGGTATCACCCTATTCGAACACCACACCCTGGTAGACCTGATCACCACGCGCAAGCTCGGCCTGAAGGGCCAGCCGCGCTGCGTGGGCCTGTATGCGCTGGATGAGGCCAGTGACAACGTGGTCACCTTCCGCGCCCCGCACACCATCTTGGCCACCGGCGGCGCGGGCAAGGTCTACCTGTACACCACCAACCCCGACACCGCCACCGGCGACGGCATTGCCGCCGCCTGGCGCGCCGGCTGCCGTGTAGGCAACCTGGAGTTCGTGCAGTTCCACCCCACGGGGCTGTACCACCCGCATGAAAAATCCTTCCTGATCAGCGAGGCCGTGCGCGGCGAGGGCGGGCGACTCTTGCTGCCGCCATCGGCCGGGGGCACGCGCTTCATGCCCCAGCACGACGCGCGCGCCGAACTGGCCCCGCGCGACGTGGTGGCGCGCGCCATCGACTTCGAGATGAAAAAGCACGGCCTGGACTGCGTGCATCTGGACATCTCGCACCAGGGGCCGGAGTTTTTGCACGCGCATTTCCCCAACATCCTGGCGCATTGCGCGGCCCTGGGCATAGATATCACCAGGCAGCCCATCCCCGTCGTGCCCACGGCGCATTTCACCTGCGGCGGCGTACTCACCGACCTGTCGGGGCGCACCGACCTGGCGGGCCTGCTGGCCGTTGGCGAGGTGGCCTACACCGGCCTGCACGGCGCCAACCGCCTGGCCAGCAACTCGCTGCTGGAATGCCTGGTGTTTGCCCGCGCCGCCTGCGCCCATATCGCCCAGGCGCCGGTGCGCGCCCTGCCCGCCCTGCCCGCCTGGGACGACAGCCGCGTGGCCGACGCCGACGAATGCGTGGTCATCTCGCACAACTGGGACGAGCTGCGCCGCTTCATGTGGGACTACGTGGGCATAGTGCGCACCGACAAGCGCCTGGAGCGCGCCGCGCACCGCATCGCCCTGCTGCAGGACGAGATCCACGAGTTCTACGCCCATTTCCAGGTCACACGCGACCTGCTGGAGCTGCGCAACCTGGTGCAGGTGGCCGATCTCATCGTGCAAAGTGCCCGGCTGCGCCGCGAAAGCCGCGGCCTGCACTACAGTCGCGACTGGCCCGACATGGCCGCCCCGGCGGCGCCCACCATCCTCGTGCCGGCGCTGCGCTGAGCGGCCCCAACCCAAGGAAAACAACCCCATGCCCCACCTGATCGTCGAATATTCCAGCAACCTGCCCGCCTACCCCGAGGCCCAGGCCCTGGCCGAGCTCAACGCCGCCGTCTGCGCCAGCCCCGAGGTGCTGGACGAGGCCGACCTGAAATCGCGCATCATGCGCCGCGACAGCTATCACGTCGGCACCGAACCGGCCCAGCGCGCCTTCGTGCATGCCCAGCTACGCCTGCTGTCGGGCCGCAGCCCCGAGGCCAAGCAAGACCTGGCCGGCCGCGTGGCCGAGGTGCTGCGCCGCCTCACGCCACGCCCTGCGGGGGTGATGGTGCAGCTCTCGGTGGAGATCGTGGACATGGACAGGCCGAGCTATGTGAAGGAACGGCTCTGAACCGTCACGCACCCTCTGTATTTCTTGATTGGCAAACTGTCTCAGACTCCTTCCCCCGCAGGGGGAAAGGTTGGAATGGCGTCTGCGAGCGCTGGCATCTTGCCGGCGTGAACACGCGAGCGTCGCCGGCCCCCCGCCCTTCCCCAGAGGGCATGGATATCTACACATCTTTTTTGCCCCACAACGCTGGATTGGCG
>JAFEES010000033.1 GCA_018240995.1 Pseudomonadota bacterium
GACCCGGCCGATTCTCTGGGCGCCGGCGCCGACACCTGGCTGGCGCAGCCGCCGCTGGCCGATGGCGCGGGTGCCGATTTTTCCGCCACCTGGGTGCAGCGCATCCTGGACGACAACCACGAGCTGGAGCGCGCCCAGGCGCGCGCCGAGCAGGCGCGCCTGCAGGCCCAGCGTATCCAGCTGGAGCGCCGACCCGACGCCACCTGGGGCGTGCGCGCCACGCGCGAGCGCGGCGGCCAGGAGCAGGTGCTGGGCGTGTATCTGTCGCTGCCCCTGGGCGGCGCCGGCCGCGCCGCCGACGCCCAGGCCGCCCTGGCCCAGGCCGACATTGCAGAGCAGGAACTGGCGCAGACGCGCCAGCGCGTGCAGGCCGATGCCTGGCGCACCGCCGGCGAGGCCCAGCAGGCCCAGGCCATCCTGCAGCGCCAGCGCCACGCCCTGCAGCAGCTGGAGCAAAGCGCCGCCCTGCAGCAGCGCGCCTATGCCCTGGGCGAAAGCCCGCTGGTCGAGCTGCTGCTGGCCCAGCGCGGCGCGCTGGATGCGCGCCTGGTGACGGAGACCGCGGCCCTGGACGCGCTGCAGGCGCACGCACGGCTGCTGCTCGATGCCCACCGACTGTGGCGGCTGCCGGAGCACTAATGAAGATGACCGGAACCGACGGAAATCACCAGGCATGACAGCATGCTTTTTTGGCATAATCGCATGCCGCAGCGCAGCATACTTTTCTTGTTCCACTCGTTTTCCCAGCAAAGAGTCCGTTTATGAAGCATCAATCCGTGGGCCAATTCCTCGAACAGCTGGCCCAGCGCAACCCCGGTCAACCCGAGTTCCTGCAAGCCGTGACCGAGGTCATGGAAAGCCTGTGGCCCTTCATCGAAAAGCACCCGCGCTACGCCGAACAAGCCCTGCTGGAACGCCTGGTGGAGCCCGAGCGCGTGATCATGTTCCGCGTCTCCTGGTTCGACGACCATGGCAATGTGCACGTGAATCGCGGCTACCGCATCCAGCACAGCATGGCCGTGGGGCCCTACAAGGGCGGCCTGCGCTTCCACCCCTCGGTGACCCTGTCGGTGCTGAAGTTCCTGGCCTTTGAGCAGACCTTCAAGAACGCCCTGACCACGCTGCCCATGGGTGGCGGCAAGGGCGGTTCGGACTTCGACCCCAAGGGCAAGAGCCCTTCCGAGATCATGCGTTTCTGCCAGGCCTTCGTCACCGAGCTGTTCCGCCATGTGGGCCCGGACACCGACGTGCCCGCCGGCGACATCGGCGTGGGTGGCCGCGAAGTCGGCTTCATGGCCGGCATGTACAAGAAGCTGGCCAACAACTCCGCCAGCGTGTTTACCGGCAAGGGCCTGTCGTTTGGCGGCTCGCTGATCCGCCCCGAGGCCACCGGCTATGGCTGCGTCTACTTTGCCCAGGAAATGCTGGCCACGCGCGGGCAAGGCCTGGAGGGCAAGACCGTTTCCGTTTCCGGCTCGGGCAACGTGGCCCAGTACTCGGTGGAAAAGGCCATGCAGCTGGGCGCCAAGGTGGTCACGGTGTCCGACTCCTCGGGCACGATCCACGACCCCGAGGGCTTCACCGCCGAAAAGCTGGCCATCCTCATGGATGTGAAGAACCACCACTATGGCCGCGTGAACGACTACGCCAAGCGCACCGGCGTGGAGTTCCTGCCCGGCAAGACGCCCTGGCATATCCCCGTGGACGTGGCCCTGCCCAGCGCCACGCAGAACGAACTGGACGAGCAGGACGCCCGCACGCTGATCAAGAACGGCGTGCTGTGCGTGGCCGAGGGCGCCAACATGCCCTCCACCAACGAGGCCGCCAAGGTGTTTGAAGCGGCGGGCGTGCTGTATGCCCCGGGTAAGGCCAGCAACGCCGGCGGCGTGGCCACCTCGGGCCTGGAGATGAGCCAGAACGCGCTGCGCATGTCCTGGACGCGCGACGAGGTGGACGCGCGCCTGCTGCAGATCATGAAGAGCATCCACGGTGCCTGCGTTGAGCACGGCAAGCGCGCCGACGGCAGCGTGAGCTACATCAACGGCGCCAACGTGGCCGGCTTCGTGAAGGTGGCCGACGCCATGCTGGCCCAGGGCGTGGTCTGAGAAGCTGAACTACAGCAGCAGCGTGCGGCGCCAGGGCAGCTCGCCCAGGGCGTCGTAATGCGCGACGACAAGCACCCGCCCCGGCCAGGGCGGCGTGCGTGCCTCGGCCTCCAGTGCCTGCAGCAGATAGGCGATGGAGGGCTTGTCCAGCGCCGCCACGGGCTCGTCCAGCAGGGTCAGCGCGGCGCCGCTGGCCAGGGCCGCGGCCAGCAGCACCTTGCGCTGGCTGCCGGCCGAGAGCTGGTACATGGGCTTGCCCAGGTGCGGCGCCAGGCCCAGGCCGGCCGCATGGGCCTGCCATAGCGCGTGCGACCAGCTCGGGTAGCGCGCCGCCAGCTCGTCCGCCCATGCCTGTGGCGTGAGCCGCTCGGGCCAGGGCGCACGCGGGTCGCGCCAGAAGACCTGGGCGCGATAGCGCGCGGCATCGCGCACCGCGTCTACGCCATTCAGCGTCACGCAGCCCGCCTGCGCCGCACAATCGCCCGCCAGCAGGCGCAGCAGGCTGGTCTTGCCCGCGCCGTCGCCACGCTGCACCAGGGACAGGCCTGCGGGAAAATCCGCGTTCAGCCCGTGAAACAGGTCGTGCCCGGGGTATGCGAAACCCAGGCCCTGCACCCGGAGCACGGCGGTGTTGCTTTCGACTGGCGACGACATGGCGGTACCCTTTTCTTTCTTTGACCACGGGCCAGCGCCCGCAACACGCTATGCAATTGGAATTTCTGGACTTCGACTACAGCGAGGACGAGGAAGGCACCGCCACCTGGGACGCCGTCGCCAGCGTGCCCGCGGCGCGCCTGCCGCGGCTGGAGCAGGAGATTGTCACCCTGCTGGACTGGGCCCATGAGGAATTCGGCCCGCTGCGCGGCCCCGTGGAGACAGGTGGCCTATGGGACTACGACCTGCAGTGCGAGTGCGATGGCCAGCCCCTGCTGGCCCTGAGCTATGCGCCCGAGACCGGGCACCTGGAGCCTCGGCCCCCGTCATGGCCGCACGAGCATGTGACCCTGACCCTGTCGCTGAGCGGCGGCCCGGCGTTTGCACAGGCCTTTGCGGCGCGTTTCGGCCCCATTTGAACGCGCCCCTTATTGCAGCGGTTTCTTGGCGGCCTCGGGCAGCAGCAAGGGCAGTACGGCAATGCCCTCCTCCAGCAGCTCGGATGCCTGCTCGGGCGTGGCCTGGCCGCGGATGGCGCGCTCCTCGATCTCGCCGTAGTGCATGCGCCGCGCCTCGGCGGCAAAGCGCTGACCCACGTCCTCGGTGCGCGCCACGATGTGCCGCGCCATGTGCAGCCAGGCCGCCTGCAACGCCTGGTGCGTCATCATATCGCTGCTTGCTTGCGGCGGCGTGGCGACCGGCGCCGGGGTTGGGTTGGCGCTGGCGCCCGCGCGCAGATTCAGGCGTGGCGCGCTCAGGCCCTTGCGTATGTCGGCATTGCCGCACATCGGGCATTGCACCAGGCCGCGCGCCAGCTGCCCCTGAAAATCATCTTCGCTGCCAAACCAGCCCTCGAAGGCATGGTCATGGCCACACAGCAGATCCAGGACTTTCATGGCGCCTCCGGTTCAATGCCGCCTGCCACGGTGCATCAGGTAGCGGTAGACGAAGCCGGGGAAGGCCAGGGTGATGAACAGCGCCGCGGTCACGGCATAGAACTCCCAGCCCTGGGGAGCGATCTGGCCGGCGCGTTTTTCGATCAGCAGCGCCAGGCCCCCGACCAGGAAATACAGCAGCAGCATTTCCAGCGCCCGGGCAAAAAATGGCTTGCCGCGGGATGCTTGAGCCCCCACGGCCAGCCAACGGTCATTCACAAAAGGCAGATTGGCCGCAACCAGGGCGGCCAGGATCACCAGCCATACGGCTGCGCTCTGGGTCATGAGGCGAACGATACGCCCATCAGGTGGCCAGCGCACGCACGATGGCATCGGCGCACAGGGCCATCAACCCGCCGGGCACGACACCCAGGATCAGCACCAGCGCCCCGTTGAGCGACAGCACCACGCGCGCGTCGAACGGCGCCGACACGGTGCCGGCCGTGAGGGGTGCATCGAAGTACATGACCTTCACGACGCGGATGTAGTAGAACGCGCCGATCAGCGACATGACCACGGCGAACACGGCCAGCGCCACATGCAGGCCGTGGCCCGAGGCCACCAGCGCCTGCAGCACCGACAGCTTGGCGTAGAAGCCCACCAGCGGCGGGATGCCGGCCAGCGAGAACATGCACACGGCCATGACCGCGGCATACAGCGGGCTGCGCTGGTTCAGGCCAGCCAGATCGGAGATTTCCTCGCTCTCGAAACCCTCGCGTGCCAGCAAGGTGATCAGGCCGAAGGCCGGCAGCACGGTGAGCACGTAGGTGACGATGTAGAACATGGCCGAGCTGTAGGCCGTCTCGGCGGCGTTGGCATCTACCTGGCCGTTGACCACGCCCGACAGCAGGCCCAGGAACAAAAAGCCCATGTGCGAGATGGTGGAGTAGGCCAGCATGCGCTTCAGGTTGGTCTGCAGCACACCGGCCACGTTGCCGACAAGCAGCGAGGCGAAGGCCAGCACCGCCAGCATCTGCTGCCAGTCGATGGCCAGCGGCAGCAGGCCATCGACGAGCAGGCGAATGGCCATGCCGAAGGCGGCGAACTTGGGCGCGCTGCTGAGGATCAGCGTCACCACCGTGGGCGCACCCTGGTACACGTCGGGGATCCACATGTGGAAGGGCACGGCACCGAACTTGAAGGCCAGGCCGGCGACGATGAAGACCACGCCGAAGACCAATACCTGGTGGCGTATCTGGCCGGCATTGATGGCCTTGAACACCTGGCCGATATCCAGCGAGCCGGTGGCGCCATAAACCATGGACAGGCCGTAGAGCAGGAAGCCGCTGGCCATGGCACCAAGCACGAAGTACTTCATCGCCGCCTCGGTGGACGTGGTGTGGTCGCGACGCAGCGCCACCAGGGCGTAGCACGACAGCGCCAGCAGCTCCAGGCCCAGGTAGATGAGGATGAAGTTGTTGGCCGAGATCAGCACGCAGATGCCCAGCAGTGCCAGCATGGTCAGGGTGAACAGCTCACCGCCGCGCAGCATGTCGCGGTCGGCCGCATAGGGGCGGCCATAGACCAGGGTGATCATCAGCGACACGGTGGCGAAGCACTTGAGCCAGTTGCCCATGGCGTCGCTGACCACCATGTTGTTCCAGCCGTAGAAGGTATTGCCGCTGCTGGCGTACATGGCCTGCAGCGCGGCCACCACGGCCAGCGTAAGCATGGTCAGCACATAGGTGCCGGTACGCTGCTTGCTGGTCACGCCCAGATCCACCAGGGTGATCACGCAGGCCATGACCAGCAACAGGATCTCGGGGTAAATCGCCAGCCAGCTGATGTTGTCAATCATCATGTATCTCTCACTTGCAGTCTGGTCAGTTCAGCTTGGATTGCGCCACATGCCTGAGCAGCTCGGCCACGGACACATCCATCACGTCGGTGAAGGGCTTGGGATAGATGCCCATGTAGAGCACGGCGATGGCCAGGACTGCCAGAACCAGGAATTCGCGCGCATTGATGTCGCGCATGGCGCGCACGTTGTCGTTGCTCACGGCGCCCAGGTAGACGCGCTTGTACATCCACAGCGAGTAGCTGGCGCCAAGGATCAGGGCGATGGCGGCGCCCAGGCCGACCCAGAAGTTGAAGCGCACGGAAGCGATGATCACCATCCACTCGCCGATGAAGCCAGCCGTCGCCGGCAGGCCGCAGTTGGCCATGAAGAACAACAGCGCAAAGGCGGCGAATTTGGGCATGGTGTTCACGACGCCGCCGTAGTCGGCAATCTGGCGCGAGTGCACGCGGTCGTACAGCACACCAATGCACAGGAACATGGCGCCGGAGACGAAGCCATGGGCAATCATTTGCGCCAGGCCGCCGGAAACGCCCAGGTCGTTGAAGATGAAAAAGCCCAGGGTGACGAAGCCCATGTGCGCCACGGACGAATAGGCCACCAGCTTCTTCATGTCCTTTTGCACGATGGCCACCAGGCCCACGTAGATCACGGCGATCAGCGAGAAGGTGATCATCAGCCAGGCCCATTGGTGGGCCGCGTCCGGGGCGATGGGCAGCGAGAAACGCACGAAACCATAGGCACCCAGCTTCAGCATGATGGCCGCCAGCACCACGGAGCCACCGGTGGGCGCCTCAACGTGCACGTCCGGCAGCCAGGTATGCACCGGCCACATCGGCACCTTCACGGCAAAGGCGGCAAACAGGGCGAAGAACAGCAGGGTCTGGGCCGTGGCGCCGAGCGGCAGCTTGTGCCAGGTGGCAATGTCGAAGCTGCCGCCGGCCTGCACGTACAGGTAGATGAAGGCGATCAGCGTCAGCAGCGAGCCGAGCAGGGTGTAGAGGAAGAACTTGAACGCCGCGTAGATCTTGTTCGGCCCACCCCACATGCCGATGATCAAGTACATGGGGATCAGCGTAGCCTCGAAGAACACGTAGAACAGCATGCCGTCCAGCGCGCAGAAAACGCCCACCATCAGGCCCGACAGGATCAGGAACGCGGCCATGTACTGGTACACGCGCTCGGTGATGGACTCCCACGAGGCAATGATCACGATCACCGTGATGAAGGCCGTGAGCGGCACGAACCACATCGAGATGCCGTCCACCCCCAGGTGGTAGTACATGCTGAAGCGCCCTATCCAGGGCGTCTTCTCGACGAACTGCATGGCGGCGGTGCCGGTGTCGAAGCCGCTGATGAGCGGAATCGTGACAGCCAGACCGAGCAGGGAACCGACCAGCGCAATCCAGCGCACGGCACCCGCATGCTTGTCACTGCCGATGGCCAGCAGCAGGACGCCAAAAACGATGGGCGTCCAAATGGCAAGACTCAACAATCCCATTTGTTATTTGCTCCTACTTGTTGAGCCAGACGAAATACGTCATGAGTGCGAACACGCCCAGGATCATCAGCAGCGCGTAGTGGTACAGGTAGCCGGTCTGCACGCGGCGCACGGCGGCAGAGAACCGCGCCACCAGCTTCCACGAGCCATTCACGACGGCGCCATCGATCACCGCCTGGTCGCCACCCTTCCACAGCACAACGCCCAGGCAACGGATGCCGGCCGCGATGATGTTCTCGTTGATCCAGTCCACGTAGTACTTGTTTTCCAGCAAGGTGTAGATGGGCTGGAACATGCGCTTGATCGCCGCGGGCAGGGCCGGGTTGACGATGTACATGTAGTAGGAAACCACGACCCCGGCCAGCGCCAGCCAGAACGGCGCCGTCTGCAGCGCATGCACGGCCATGGCCACGGGGCCGTGGAAGGCCTGCGCCAGATGTGCCATCGCGGGGTGCTTGGCAGCGTCCACAAAGATCACGTCCTTGAAGAAGTCGCCGAACAGCATCGGCTGGATATACATGAAGCCGATCACCACCGACGGAATGGCCAGCAGCACCAGCGGCACGGTCACCACCCAGGGCGATTCATGCGGCTTGGAATGATCCTCGTGGTGGTGGTGGGGGTCGGGTTCCGCCTGCGTGTCATGGTCGTGGTGCGCATCGGGATTCTGGTCATAGCGCTCCTTGCCGTGGAACACCAGGAAGTACATGCGGAACGAATAGAAGGCCGTGACGAAGACCCCCGCCAGCACCGCGAAATGCGCCCAGCCCGCCGCCGGCAGGCTGCTGGCGTGTGCCGCCTCGATGATGTTTTCCTTGGAGTAGAAACCCGAGAACAGCGGCGTGCCGATCAGCGCCAGCGAGCCCAGCAGCGAGGTGATCCAGGTGATGGGCATGTACTTGCGCAGGCCGCCCATCCAGCGGATGTCCTGGTTGTGGTGCACACCCATGATCACCGAGCCCGCGCCCAGGAACAGCAGGGCCTTGAAGAAGGCGTGCGTCATGAGGTGGAACACCGCCACCGAGTACGCCGACACGCCCAGCGCCACCGTCATGTAACCCAGCTGGGACAGCGTGGAATAGGCAATCACGCGCTTTATGTCGTTCTGGATGATGCCCAGGAAACCCATGAACAGCGCCGTGATGGAGCCGATCACCAGCACGAAGTTGAGCGCCGTGTCGGACATCTCAAACAACGGCGACATGCGCGCCACCATGAAGATGCCGGCCGTGACCATGGTGGCGGCGTGGATCAGCGCGGAGATCGGCGTCGGGCCCTCCATGGAGTCCGGCAGCCAGGCATGCAGCGGGAACTGCGCCGACTTGCCCATGGCCCCGATGAACAGGCAGATGCAGGCCACGGTGATCATCATCCAGTTGGTGCCCGGGAACAGTACCGTGCCCAGTTCCTGCTTCTTGGCAAACACCTCGCCGTAGTTGAAGCTGCCCGCATAGGCCGCCAGCAGGCCGATGCCGAGAATGAAGCCGAAGTCGCCCACACGGTTCACCAGGAAGGCCTTCAGGTTGGCAAAGATCGCCGAGGGCTTGTTGAACCAGAAACCGATCAGCAGGTAGGACACCAGGCCCACGGCCTCCCAGCCGAAGAACAGCTGCAGCATGTTGTTGCTCATCACGAGCATCAGCATGGAGAAGGTGAACAGCGAGATGTAGGAGAAGAAACGGTTGTAGCCGTCGTCCTCTTCCATGTAGCCAATGGTGTAGATGTGCACCATCAGCGATACGAAGGTCACTACGCACATCATCATCGCCGTGAGGCTGTCGATCAGAAAGCCGATCTCCATCTTCAGGCCGCCCACGACCATCCAGGTGTAGATGGTCTGGTTGAAGCGCGCGCCATCCACGGCGACGCTGTATAGCGTGGCTGCCGAGATCAGGAAGGACACCAGCACACCCAGGATGGTCAGCGTGTGCGAGGCGCGCCGCCCAAACCAGTTGCCACCGAATGCCGTGCCAAAAAGACCGGCCAGCAGGGAGCCCGCCAGCGGCGCCAGAGGCACCGCCAGAAGGGTCGAAGCAGAAAGGGTTTGACTCATTCTTGAGAACCTTGCAAGTACCGGTTAGCCCATCACCCTTTGAGGGTGTTGAGATCTTCCGCATTGATGCTGGCCCGGTTGCGGAACAGCAGCACCAAAATGGCCAAGCCAATGGCCGCCTCGGCGGCCGCCACGGTGAGAATGAAGAACACGAACACCTGCCCGTGCATGTCGCCCAGGTAGGACGAGAAGGCGACGAAGTTGATGTTCACGGCCAGCAGCATCAGCTCGATGGCCATGAGCAGCACGATCAGGTTCTTGCGGTTCAGAAAGATGCCCACCACCGCCAGGGCGAACAACATCGCCCCGAGTGACAGGAAATGTCCCAGGCTCAATATCATGCGGTCTTCTCCTGTGCGCTGACTTCGTTGTCGGCGGCGGGCTGCGGTGCCTTCTGCGTCACGGGCATCTTCACCACGACCAGGCGCTCACTGGGGTTGGCGCGCAGCTGCGCCGGCACGTCGCTGGCCTTGACGTCCTTGCGCTGGCGCAGCGTCAAGGCGATGGCCGAGATCATGGCCACCAGCAGGATCACGGCGGCAATCTCCACCGGGTACAGGTACTCGGTGTACATCAGCCGGCCCAGGGCCTGGGTATTGGAGTACGGAATGACCTGCCCCGCCGCGTTCACCAGGGCGGCTACCGCCTTGGGTTCCTCGACGCCGCGAAAGCCGGTCATCAGCACCGCGGCCATTTCAAACGCGACCACGGCGCCAATCAGGGCGGCCAGCGGGAAATGCTTCCAGAAGCCTCCGCGCAGGGTGTCGATGCGTATGTCCAGCATCATCACCACGAACAGGAACAGCACCAGCACCGCGCCCAGATACACCAGCACCAGGACAATCGCCAGGAACTCGGCCTTCAGCAGCAGCCATACGCCTGCGGCCTGGGAAAAGGCCAGGATCAAGTGCAGCACGGCATGCACGGGATTGCGTGCCGTGATCACCCGGAAGGCTGCATACAGCAGCACCACCGAGAACAGGTAGAAAAATCCGGTTTTAACGTCCATGGATCGGGTCTTTTCAAAGGTTCAGGTGTGATGCGTCACCCGATCAACGGTACTTGGCGTCCGCAGCCTTGGCGGCGGCGATCTCGGGCTCGTAACGGTCGCCCACGGCCAGCAGCATGTCCTTGGTGAAGTACAGGTCGCCGCGCTTTTCGCCGTGGTATTCGAGGATCTGCGTCTCCACGATCGAGTCCACCGGGCAGCTTTCCTCGCAGAAGCCGCAGAAGATGCACTTGGTCAGGTCGATGTCATAGCGCGTGGTGCGGCGCGTGCCGTCGGCGCGCACGTCGGACTCGATGGTGATGGCCATCGCCGGGCAAATGGCCTCGCACAGCTTGCAGGCGATGCAGCGTTCCTCGCCGTTGTCGTAACGGCGCAGGGCGTGCAGGCCGCGAAAGCGCGGCGACAGGGGAGTCTTCTCTTCGGGAAACTGGATCGTGACCTTGCCACGGAAGGCGTAGCGCCCCGTCAGCACCATGCCCTTGGCCAGCTCCCAAAGCAGGAAGCTCTTGAAGAAATCCTTGATAGAAAAGGATGCAGGAGCAGCAACAGCAGCCATGAATGATGTCCCCGCTTATTTCCAAATATTCCAAGGCGACAGCAACCAGCCGCCCACGACCAGCACCCATACCAGGGTCACCGGGATAAAGATCTTCCAGCCCAGACGCATGATCTGGTCATAGCGATAGCGCGGGAAGGTGGCACGGATCCAGATGAACATGGACACGACCGCGCAGGTCTTGATGCCGAGCCAGATCCAGCCCGGAATGAAACCCAGCGTCTGGAAGGGCGGCAGCCAGCCACCCAGGAACATCACCACCGCCAGGATAGACACCAGCCACATGGCGGCGTATTCGGCCAGGAAGAAGATGGCGAAGCCCATGCCCGAATACTCGACCATGTGCCCGGCGACGATCTCGGACTCGCCCTCCACCATGTCAAACGGATGGCGGTTGGTTTCTGCCACGCCCGAAACCAGGTACACGATGAAAATCGGCAGCAACGGCAGCCAGTTCCAGGACAGGAAGTTCAGACCCATGGCAGCCATCGTGCCGCGCGTCTGGCTCAGCACGATGTCGGTCAGGTTCATGCTGCCCGTCACCATGATCACCACCACAAAGCAAAAGCCCATGGCGATTTCATAGCTGACCATCTGCGCCGATGCACGCAGCGCACCCAGCAGGGCGTATTTGGAGTTCGAGGCCCAGCCGGCGATGATCACGCCATACACCTCGATGGAGGCGATGGCCATGACCAGCAGCAAGCCGGCATTGATGTTTGCCAGCGCCGCCTCCGGGGCGAACGGCACCACCACCCAGGCCGCCAGGGCCGGCATGATGGCCATGACGGGGCCCAGCAGGAACAGGCCCTTGGCGGCGGCCGTAGGCTGGATCAGCTCCTTGGTGAGCAGCTTCAGCCCGTCGGCGATGGGCTGGAACAAGCCCCAGGGGCCAACGCGGTTCGGGCCCGGGCGCACCTGCATCCAGCCGAGCAGCTTGCGCTCCCACAAGGTGAGGTAGGCCACGGCACCCATCAGCGGCGCCAGCACGCAAACGATCTTGATCAGGTTCCAGACCACCGGCCAGCCCATGCCAGTCCACCAGCTGGCGGCAACCAGGTTCAGGCCACCGTTGTAAATCGCGTCGATCATGCAGCGGCTCCTTCACGTGCCGCACGGGCGTCGGCGGTCAGTTGCAGCGCGGGTGCACGGCGCACCAGGCCGTCGAGCTGGTAGATGCTGGCGACCACGGGCGCAGCGGCCGGCCCGCGGGCCACGTTGATGGCCGCCTTGGTGGTGTTGTCCAGGCGCTCGGCGGACAACTGCTCCACGCCCGCGGTGACCTGGGCCAGCACGTCCTGCGAGGAATCAAAATCCACCCCCTGCAGGCCCATGATATTGGCCAGCACGCGCAGCACCTTCCAGGCCGGACGGGTCTCGCCCAGGGGGCGCACCACGGCGTGGAAGCCCTGTACGCGGCCCTCGGCGTTGACGAAGCTGCCCGAGGTCTCGGTGAACGGTGCAATCGGCAGCAACACGTCGCTGACTTCCAGGTTCGTCTTGAACGGGCTCAGCGTCACCACCATGTCCACGTCCGCCAGGCCCTTGGCCGCAGCGGCGCCGGCCGCGGAGTCAAACTCCGGCTCGGTATTCAGCAAGAACAAGGCCTTCACCTGGCCGGCCAGCATTTGCGCGGCGTTCAGGCCGCCCTCACGCGGCTGCGCACCGACGAGCTGCGCGCCCACGGTGTTGGCGGCCTCGGTCAGGTAGCCGAAGGCGGCGCCGGTTTCCTGGCCGATCCACTGCACCAGGGCCAGCAGGCTGGAGGCCTGAGCGTGGTGCGCAGCGGCGTTGCCCAGCAGCACGGCCTTGCGCTCGCCGGCCAGCAACGCACGGGCGATGGCCAGGGCATCGGCGTTCGCCTGGCCAGCGGCGGCGGGCGCAGCGATGCCCTTTTCCTGCGCCACGGCGGCGGCCACATCGGCCAGAGCCTGCGTCCAATCTGCGGCTGCCACTACGGATTGCGTAGCAGGCAGGGCCCAGTCGTAGGCCTGGGCGTTGATGCCAAACACCTTGCAGCCCTTGCGTGCCGCCTGGCGGATGCGCTGGGCAAACAGCGGGTGATCCTTGCGCAGGTTGGAGCCCAACACCAGCACGCATTGCAGCTCGGTCAGCGCCGCGATGGGCATGCCGAGCCAGCGCAGCCCCTCGGGTGCCACGAATTCGGCGTGGCGCAGGCGATGGTCGATGTTGTCGCTGCCCAGGCCGCGCACCAGCGTGGCGGCCAGGTGCAGCTCTTCCAGCGTGCTGTGCGGGCTGACCAGGGCCCCGATGCCCGCGGCGCCATGCTTGTCGCGCACGCACTTCAGGCCGTTGGCCACGTATTCCAGGGCCGTCTGCCAATCGACCTCCTGCCATTGGCCGCCCTGCTTGAGCATCGGGCGGGTCAGGCGGTCTTCGCCGTTCAGGGCCTCGTACGAGAAGCGGTCACGATCGGCGATCCAGCATTCGTTGACGGCCTCGTTGTCGAACGGTACGACGCGCAGCACCTTGTGGTTCTTTACCTGCACCACCAGGTTGGCGCCGGTGGAGTCGTGCGGCGAGATCGATCTGCGGCGCGACAGCTCCCAGGTGCGGGCGCTGTAGCGGAACGGCCGGCTGGTGAGCGCGCCCACGGGGCAGATGTCGATCATGTTGCCCGAGAGCTCGGAATCGACCGTGTCGCCCTTGACGGTGGTGATCTCCGAGTGCTCGCCCCGGTTGATCATGCCCAGCTCCATGTCGCCGCCGATTTCCTGGCCAAAGCGCACGCAGCGGGTGCAGTGGATGCAGCGCGTCATCTCCTCGGTGGAGATCAGCGGGCCGATGTCCTTCCTCAGCACCACGCGCTTTTCCTCGCCATAGCGCGAGGCCGAGGCGCCATAGCCCACGGCCAGATCCTGCAGCTGGCATTCGCCGCCCTGGTCGCAGATGGGGCAGTCCAGCGGGTGGTTGATGAGCAAGAACTCCATCACCGACTGCTGGGCCTTGATGGCCTTGTCGCTCTTGGTGCGCACGATCATGCCCTGGGTCACGGGCGTGGCGCAGGCCGGCATGGGCTTGGGCGCCTTCTCGATATCCACCAGGCACATGCGGCAGTTGGCGGCGATGGAGAGCTTCTTGTGGTAGCAGAAATGCGGGATGTAGGTGCCGGACTTCTCGGCCGCATGCATGACCATGCTGCCCTCGGCAACCTCCACCTTCTGACCGTCCAGTTCAATTTCAACCATATGCTTTTCTCACACGCGGGCGGCGGAGGTGCCCTGCTTGACCGCGGCCTCGATCTTGGCCACGAACTCGTGGCGGAAATGCTTGATCATGGCACGCACCGGCATGGCTGCCGCGTCGCCCAGCGCACAGATGGTGCGCCCCATGATGTTGAAGGCCACGTTGTCGAGCAGCTCGATGTCTTCCTCACGGCCCTGGCCGTGCTGGATGCGGTGCACCACGCGCCACAGCCAGCCCGTGCCTTCGCGGCAGGGTGTGCACTGGCCGCAGGATTCGTGCATGTAGAAGTAGGACAGGCGCTGCAGCGACTCGACCATGTCGCGCGAGTCGTCCATGACGATGACCGCGCCCGAGCCGAGCATGGAGCCGGCCTTGGCGATGGAATCGTAGTCCATGGTGCAGTCCATCATGATGTCGGCCGGCAGCACGGGCGAGGACGAGCCGCCGGGAATCACGGCCTTGAGCTGGCGCCCCTGGCGCACGCCGCCGGCAAGTTCGAGCAGCTTGGCAAACGGCGTGCCCAGCGGGATTTCGTAGTTGCCTGGCTTCTCGACATCCCCCGAGACCGAGAAGATCTTGGTGCCACCATTGTTCGGCTTGCCGCACGCCAGGTAGGCCGGGCCGCCGTTGCGGATGATCCAGGGCACGGCCGCGAAGGTCTCGGTGTTGTTGATGGTAGTGGGCTTGCCATACAGGCCGAAGCT
>JAFEES010000340.1 GCA_018240995.1 Pseudomonadota bacterium
GGACATCGTCTTTGGCGCCGGCCAGTATGCGCCGGCCAGCACCACCGGGCGCCTGCTGCTGGCGCATGAGCTGGCGCATGTGGTGCAGCAAGTTCCGCTCGCATCAGCCGTGGTGCAGCGAGACACCAAGCCGGATGGCAAGGCTGCGTCACCCAATGCCCTGGACAAGACCGCGCAGGACATCATTGCTGCGGCCAAGGACAGCCAGGCCACACCCGACAAGGGCCAGCGCGCGACCGATGCGGTGCGGGCCATCGTCAAGGCGTATTACGCAGGCGATGCCGCCAAGGTCAGCGATGTCGTCTATGAAGCGAAGGATCCCGGCCTGACCACATCACCGGTAGGCACGGGCACCAACGTGACGGGCAAGATCACCGTTGGTGACTACTTCATCGATCACATAGACAGCTTCGCGCGGCGCGTGCTGCAGGTCGGCCACGAGCTACAGCACGTAGACCAGCAGCGCGGCGGCATGGGCGGCCCGGCAAAGCAAAACGAGCGCGAGTTCCTCGCCTTCGCGTGGGAGGCGCTGCAAGATCCAAAGGCCGGCACGGGCAGCCTGGGCTACGTGATGCGGCGCGACCTGATCGACTGCGCACTGGGCCACCTGCTGTGCCTGGACGCCGCCGCTCAAAAAAACTACGAACCAAAGAAGAAGCAACTGCTCGACAAGCGCGATACGGTCAACGGCAAGGGTGGCCACCCGGCCACGGATGCACCCACGGGCTGCAAGCAGTGCAGCAAGGGCGCAGGCGCCAAGGCAGGTAAATCCTCGGCACCGGCCACACCCACCACGGTGACGGTGCAGCCGGCCCCGACCAAGGTAACTACCAACGATGCAACGACCAAGGAGGCAGACGAAAAGGAATCAACCGAGCTTTCCATCGCTGCGGGCGGCGAAACAGAAGTCTCGCGCCAAGGTACCGAGAGCAAGGCGACGTTGAGCCTCGAAGCTTCATTTCCCGTCGGCGACCTGCTGCGGCCCGACGGCCTTCAGCTGGCGAAACTGGACAAAGCGCCGCTAAAGCTTTTCGATAAATTCAGCCTCTCACCCAGCGCCGCCCTCGCTGGTGGGCCTCAGGGCCGCATGGTGTCGCCGCTGGCACTCGAAGCGTCTCTGAAGATGATGAGCATTGAATGGAAGAAGCAGACCCGGGTTGGCACCTTCACACTGGGCCTCGGCGTGGAAGGATCGGCCACCGGCGAATACACGCCACAAACCGGTGCCGGCAAGATTGACCTCGGTGTTGGCACCGGTGCCGAGTTGGAATACGAACCGGTAAAGAACAAGAACTTCTTCATCAAGATCGAGGCCAAGGGCGAAGGCAAATTCAGCAAGGATGGCAGCGCGCAGTTCGAATGGAGCGGCGTTTCCTTCACCGCCGGCGCGTCCGTCGGCATCAAGTTCGGGAAGTAAAGCGCCATGAGCCTCACCGCATCTCCCAAGTTGATCAAGGGCGGCATCGTGCTCGTGGATCCGGCGACCGCCCAGCTGCAGCGCGTGATCGCGCTGCAGTACAACGCCGAATCCCTGAAACGCGAGTTGAAAGCCCAGGAGGCCGGCGGCGAGGCCGGGGCCGACCGGGCCGAGCCCACGCGCTTCAAGGGCCCGGCGGTGGAGACCATCAGCTTCGAGGCCGACCTGGACGCGACCGACCAGCTCGAATTCCCCGACCAGAACCCGAATGCCGTGGCCTATGGCATCGCGCCGCAGATCGCGCTCTTGGAGTCGCTGTCGCAGCCTACCAGCGCGCAGTTGAACAAGGTGAACAGCCAGGCCAACTCCGGCACGCTGGAGATCGCACCCATGCTGGCGCCGCTGCTGCTGCTGGTCTGGGGCGCCAGCCGCGTGATACCGGTGAAGCTGACCAGCTTCTCGGTGACCGAGGAGGCCTTCGACGCGGCGCTCAACCCGATACACGCCAAGGCCAGCTTCAGCCTGCGCGTGCTCACCGTCGATGACCTGGGCTACTCGTCCAAGGGCGGGGCGCTGTTCATGACCTATCTGCAAAACCGCGAGCAGCTTGCGGCCAAGGTGCAGCCGGCCACGCTGGCCACGCTTGGCGTTTCGGGACTCTGACCATGACCGACCCCATTGCCGCCTTCCTGCAGGCCAACGGCCTGGCCCAGCCGGTGTTTGCGCCCGACAGCCGCTACCATGGCCTGCCCACGGCGCAGACGCGGCTCGCCGACGGCCGCAGCGTGGCCTATGTCACGCGGCGCTTTTTGCCGCAGCCCGACAATTTCACGCTGCTGCAGACCGTCACGGTGGTCGCCGGCCAGCGCCCCGACCAGCTGGCCGCGCAGTACCTGGGCGCGGCCGAGCAATGGTGGCGCCTGGCCGATGCCAACGGCGCCATGCAGCCCGAGGCCATGACCGCCGTGCCCGGCCAGCCGCTGCGCATCACCCTGCCCGAGGGCGTGCCGCCCCCCGCCGAGGACTGAACATGCTGGCCCAGGGCATACAGCTCACCCTGCTCGTCGGCCCCATCGTGCCGCTGCCGGTGCCGCGCGTGGTGCTGGACGCGCTGCAGAGCGTGGAGGTGCGCACGGCGGCGGGCAGCGCCTCGGGCTTCCAGCTCACGTTCACCATCACGGCGCGCTCGCCGCTGAACACCATCTTTTTGCTGGCCGCCGGCAACAACGCCGGCATGGGCACGCCCCCGCTGCGCGTGCTGCTGGTGGTGACCCTGAACGGCAGCGCCCAACCGCTGTTCGACGGCGTGATGACGCATGTGGAGGTGCAGGGCGGCGCACGCGGCCAGGCCGGCACGCTGACGGTGACCGGCGAGGACGTGACCAAGGTCATGGGCATGCAGGACTGGAGCGGCCTGCCCTTCCCCGCCGTGCCGGTGGAGGGCCGCGTGGCCCTGCTGTGCGCCAAGTACGCGCCCTTCGGCCTGATACCGATGGTGATCCCGGTGCTGTTCCCCGACGTGCAGATCCCCATCGACAAGATACCCGCGCAAAAGGGC
>JAFEES010000341.1 GCA_018240995.1 Pseudomonadota bacterium
CCATCTTCACGCCGGTGGGAATGCCGCGGCCGTTGTCGATGACGGAAATCGAGTTGTCGGTGTGGATGGTGACGACGATGTCGTCGCAATGCCCGGCCAGGGCCTCGTCGATGGAGTTGTCCACCACCTCGAACACCAGGTGGTGCAGGCCGGTGCCGTCGCTGGTGTCGCCGATGTACATGCCCGGGCGCTTGCGCACGGCCTCCAGCCCCTCCAGGATCTGGATGGCGCCTTCGCCGTAGCCGGTATCGGGGCCTGTGGCGGGGGTCTGGGGATCGGGCTGGTTCTCGTCGGTCATGAAAGGCCTTGGGGCTGCGTGGCCCCGTGCGTTGCGGGGCCGTCGTTGGAATCAAAATCGCCACCAGCGCCTGTATACCAGGCGCTTGCAGCTATCAAAACAGGAGTATCAAATGCGCATCGGCATCACGACATATTTGAAATGCCGGTTGTCGGGAATGGCAAATACCACCGAGCTGTTGCCGTCGGCCAGCTCCAGCTGCACCATGTCCTGGCCCATGTTGGCCAGCACGTCGATGAGGTAGGTGACGTTGAAGCCGATCTCTATGCAGTCGCCGCCGTAGTCGATGTCGAGCTCGTCCTGGGCCTCTTCCTGCTCGGCGTTGTTGGACGCCACGCGCAAGGAGCCCGGCTCGATGTTCAGGCGCACGCCCTTGAACTTCTCGCTGGTCAGGATGGCCGTGCGCTGCAGGCTGGCCAAGAGCGGCGCGCGGCCCAGGGTGATGATGTTGTTGTGGTTGCGCGGGATGACGCGGTTGTAGTCGGGGAACTTGCCCTCCACCAGCTTGGTGACGAACTCCATGCCGCCAAAGCTGAACTTGGCCTGGTTGCCGGCAAAGCGCATCTCGATGGCGCCGTCGGCGTCCGACAGCAGGCGCTGCAGCTCCAGCACCGTCTTGCGCGGCAGGATCACCTCCTGCTTGGGCACCTCCACGTCCAGCGTGGCGCTTGAAAATGCCAGGCGGTGGCCGTCGGTGGCCACCAGCGACAGGGTGTTGCCCTCGGCCACGAACAGGATGCCGTTCAGGTAGTAGCGAATGTCCTGCACCGCCATGGCGAACGACACTTGCGAGAGCAGCGTCTTCAGCACCTTCTGCGGCACGCTGAAGGTGGGGCCGAAGCTGGCCGCCTCCTGCACCAGGGGGAAGTCCTCGGCCGGCAGGGTTTGCAGCGTGAAGCGGCTCTTGCCGCCCTTGAGGATCAGCTTGGACTGGCTGTTTTCCAGGCTCACCGTCTGGTCGGCGGGCATGGTCTTCAGGATGTCGATGAGCTTGCGCGCGCCCACCGTGGTGGTGAAGTCGCCCGTGTCACCGCCGAGTTCGGCCGTGGTGCGGATCTGGATCTCCAAGTCGCTGGTTGTGAGCTGCAGCGCATTGCCAGTCTTGCGGATCAGCACGTTGGCCAGGATGGGCATGGTATGCCGGCGCTCGACGATGCCGGACACGGATTGCAGGACGGCGAGAACCTTGTCTTGTGGGGCCTTCAGGACAATCATGTCGTCAACCTTTGGTGGTTTGGGGTTGGGTGCGCAAACGGCGGCATGGGCATAGCCCCCTCTCGGCCGTTAAACCTGCCATTTTGCCTGGGAACGGGAGTGCTTCGGCCATCAGCCCTTGAGCGTCTGCTCCAGCACGTGCAGCTGCTGGTTGAGCTCGGTGTTGGTCTGGCGTTCGGCGCTAATCTTGCGCACCGCGTGCAGTACCGTGGTGTGGTCGCGCCCGCCGAACAGCTCGCCGATCTCGGGCAGGCTTTTCTGCGTCAGCTCCTTGGCCAGGTACATGGCAATCTGGCGCGGGCGGGCGATGCTGGCCGGGCGCTTCTTGCTGTACATGTCGGCGACCTTGATCTTGTAGTAGTCGGCCACGGTCTTCTGGATGTTTTCCACGCTGATCTGGCGGTTCTGTATCGACAGCAGGTCACGCAGGGCCTCGCGCGCCAACTGTATCGAGACCTCTTTCTGGTTGAAGCGCGAATAGGCCAGGATCTTGCGCAGCGCGCCTTCCAGCTCGCGCACGTTGGAGCGCACGTTCTTGGCGACGAAGAAGGCCACCTCCTCGGGCATCTCGGCATGCTCGGCGCGCGCCTTGTTGATCAGAATGGCCACGCGCATCTCCAGCTCGGGCGGCTCTATGGCCACCGTCAGGCCGGAGTCGAAGCGCGACACCAGGCGCTCGTGGATGTTGGCCAGGCCCTTGGGGTAGGTGTCGCTGGTCATCACGATGTGGCTCTTCTTGGCCAGCAGGGCCTCGAAGGCGTTGAAGAATTCCTCCTGCGTGCGATCCTTGTTGGCGAAGAACTGCACGTCGTCGATCAGCAGCAGATCGAGCGAGTGGTAGCGCTCCTTGAAATCGTCGAAGGTGCGCCTTTGGTAGGACTTGACCACATCCGAGACGAACTGCTCGGCATGGATGTAGAGAACCTTGGCGTCGGGCTTGTCCTGCAGCAGCCTGTTGCCCACCGCGTGCACCAGGTGGGTCTTGCCCAGACCCACGCCGCCGTAGATGAACAGCGGGTTGTACAAATGGCCGGGCGAGCCCGCCACATGCATCGCGGCCGAGCGCGCCATGCGGTTCGCCGTGCCCTCGACCAGGGTCTCGAAGGTCAGCGCGGGGTTCAGCCGCGTGCGAAAGGCGCCGGCCGCCGCCTCATCGGCCGCAGGCGCCGCGGGGGTGTTGTCCACGGCCGCCTGCGTCTGCGCGCTAGCCGGGCGAACATAAGTTCTGGCAACGGATTCGCGCTGAGCAAGCGCTAACTCCAGAGTTACCGGCTGGCCGTACAGGCCCTCCAGCAGGGCGGAGATGCGGCCCGCATATTGGGCGCGTATCCAGTCGAGCTTGAAGCGGTTGGCCACCAGCAGCGTGACCTTGGAGAAGTCCGGCGCCACCTGGGCCACCAGGGGCTTGATCCAGGTGTTGAACTGCTGTTC
>JAFEES010000342.1 GCA_018240995.1 Pseudomonadota bacterium
GCCGCGCAACACCATGGGCAAGGTGCAAAAAAACCTGCTGCGCGAGCAGTACAAGAACATGTTTGTCTAGACTGAAGTTCCGGCACAAGGCAGACGCCAGCCTCGCCGGCTACCTTGCCTCCAGCCTGTGTTTGCGCCGGCGTGGCGTAAGGGCCGCCGGCGGTGGCGCGCTGAGCACCATGTCCGCGAAGGCACGTCCGCCCGCGGAAATATGGTTGCGCATGGCCTCGGCCGCTTCCTCGCCGTCACCCTTGAGGATGGCTGCCACGATCGCCGCATGCTCGGCCTGCGAGCGCAGCAAACGCTCGGGCTTTTCAAACATCCTGCCGCGGTAGGGGGCAACGCGCAGGCGGGCCTCCCTGGTCTGCTCCACAATGAAGGCGTTCCCGCTTGATTGATATATCAAATCGTGCAGCCGGGCATTGGCCTGCTCGTAGCCCGCGGGATCGGCCCCATGAGCATGCCGGGCGGTTTGTTCCAGCGCGGCACGCAGCTGTGCCTTGAGATCGGTGCTGATGCGGTGTGCCGCCAGCCGGGCGAGCACACCTTCCAATTCCGCAAGGCCCTCCATCATGGCAATGAGCTCCCTGGGCTCCAGCTGGCGCACATAGATGCCTACGCGCGGCTGAATGCTCACCATGCCCTTGGCCGACAGCAGTAGCAACGCCTCGCGCACGGGCGTACGCGAGGCCTGGAAGCGCGCGCACAGCTCTTGTTCGTCGATTGCCGTGCCGGGCTGCAGGGCGCCACTTTGCAGGTCTTGCTCGACGGCGAGCCGGATCCGATCCTGCATGCTTTGCAGGCCTAGGGTTTGCCCTATTTGTACAGGTTTATGACTCATGTGAAATAATAGATATATCTATTAGATTATTTGATACGCATGATTCCCGATCTGCATCTGCAAAACCATGTTGCGACCATCACCCTCAGGCGTCCCGATGTGGCCAATCGCCTCGCCCCAGAAGATTTGCCGGTTCTTGTTTCCCATGTGAAGCGTGTAAACGAACTGGATGATGTGCGTGTTCTGGTGCTACGCGGCGAAGGTAAGTATTTTTGCAGTGGATATGATATATCAGAGGTCAGGAGCAGCCAGGAAAAGGGTAGCAGCTTCGGCGAGATGGTCGATGTGTTCGAGCAATGCCGCGCCGTGACCATCGCCGTGGTGCATGGGGGTGTCTATGGGGGCGCCACCGACATGGCCCTGGCGTGCGATTTCCGCGTCGGCACCACGGCCGCGGAAATGTTCATGCCGGCAGCGCGGCTGGGCCTGCACTTCTATCAGGCAGGCCTGGAGCGCTATGTGACCCGCCTTGGCGTGGATACGGCCAAGCGCCTGTTTCTGACCTGCGAGCGCCTGAACGCCCAAGACATGAAGGCTTGCGGGTTCCTCACGCATTTGGTCGAGCCGGATCGGCTGGGCGCCACCGTGTCGGGCCTCACCGAAACTTTGAGTGCCATGGCACCGCTGCCGCTGTTCGGCATGAAGAAACACCTGAACCTGATTGCGCGCGGGAGCCATGACCCCGAGGCCATTGCGCGCGATGTCTTTCAGACGGTGCATTCCGAGGATCTGCAAGAGGGCGGCAGCGCCTGGCGCGAGAAGCGCAAGCCGAAATTCAAGGGGCGCTAGCCCACTGCGGCGACCACAGATTTACCTACAACGGAGACAAGACATGTTCAAGAAAGCCCTGGTAGCCGCGCTGGCCGTCGTTGCGAGTGCCGCGGCGCTCGCCGATGCCTATCCCTCCCGCCCGATCACATTGATCGTCGGCTTTCCGCCGGGCGGCGGCGCCGATGCGGTCGCGCGCATCATGAGCGAAAAGCTCGGCCGCGCCCTGTCGCAGTCCGTGATCGTGGACAACCGGCCCGGTGCCGGCACTACTATTGCCTCGGATCTCGTGGCGCGCGCGCCGGCGGATGGCTATACGCTGCTGCTGGGCAGCTCGAATCTTTATGGTTCCGACCAGCTTTTGTACAAGAGCGCGCGCTACGACGGGGTGAAGAGTTTCACGCCCATCGCGCGCTGGAGTAGTTCACCGATGTTGCTGGCGGTGAAAAAGGACTTTCCCGAAAATTCAGTCAAGGGTCTGATCGACAGGGCGCGCCAGAACCCGGGCAAGCTGACCTACGCCTCGTCGGGTACCGGCGTAGTCACGCATCTGGCCGGCGCATCGTTCGCGCATGCCGCGGGCATAGACATGCTGCATGTGCCGTTCAAGGGCGGCGCACCCTCCATCCAGGCTGTTGGGGCCGGTGACGTGGACATGACCTTCGGCACGCCGCCCTCCGTGCTGCCCATGGCGCAGG
Source organism: Pseudomonadota bacterium (assembly GCA_018240995.1). Classification (GTDB taxonomy): domain Bacteria; phylum Pseudomonadota; class Gammaproteobacteria; order Burkholderiales; family Burkholderiaceae_C; genus Alicycliphilus. The sequence goes on from JAFEES010000342.1 coordinate 2,308, forward strand.
GTGGCAAGCTGCGGCTGGTGGCGGTAACGACGGCCGAGCGTTCGCCGCTGTTTCCCGAGCTGCCGAGCATGAAGGAGTCGGGCATCAACGATTTCGACTTCAGTCTCTGGTTCGGCCTCTACGGCCCCGCCAACTTGCCGCCGGAAGTGACGAAGAAGCTGTTTGAAGCCAGCAACCAGGCCCTCAACGATCCGGACGTGAGAGCCAAGCTGGAGAAGCAGGGCAATGTGGCGTGGCCGTCGGCTTCGCCGGAGGACTTTAAGGCCTGGGCCATCGACGACGGTAAGAAATACAAGGCCATCACCGAGCGTTCCGGGGCGGCCGAGACCGGCAAGTGAGTTCGTGGACAGGTTTTGTTGTCATCCCAAGAGGTTTGTGAATGTTGAATAGCAATCTGTTTGCCGCGCTGCGCGCCGCGTTTCCCGTCGATATGGATGAAGTTGCCGTGGAGGCGGTGTCGCCTCGCGGCGAGCCGCTGCATTACTCATGGCGCGATCTGGATCGGGCCAGCGCCCGCATGGCGAATCTGCTGGCATCGCTGCGACTGCCCGAAGGCAGCCGCATTGCCGTGCAGGTGGAAAAGTCGGTCGAGGCCATGCTGCTGTACCTGGCCACGCTGC
>JAFEES010000343.1 GCA_018240995.1 Pseudomonadota bacterium
CCATAGCGGGCTCGCGGCTGGCAGTGGTGCCGGCATCCCATCTCTCGAACCTGGAAGCGCCGCGGGCGTTCGACAGCGCCGTGCTGGGCTTTCTGGCCGAGGCCAAAGCCGCCTGAGTCACCCCTTTTTTGACACCGAAAACCAAAGGAAACCCCATGCTGTACCTGGTTCACATGATCGTAGACATCCCCTCCACCCTGCCGCCCGAAGAGGCCGCGCGCATCAAGGCCGAGGAGAAGGCCTATTCGCAGGCGCTGCAGCACTCGGGCAAATGGCCGCACCTGTGGCGCGTGGTGGGTGAGTACGCCAACTACAGCGTGTTCGACGTGGAGAGCAACGACGAGCTGCACGACACCCTGAGCCGCCTGCCGCTGTTCCCGTTCATGAAGATCACGGTCACGCCGATGGCCAAGCACCCTTCGTCCATCCGGTAAGCAGATGGCCTGGAACACAACCCCACTGGCGCCGTGAGGTAAGCGTCATGCGTGCTTGTTGCAGTTGCCTGTATAGAGTCCCTGCTGCGCAACTTACCCGATAGGCGGGTGTCGCACTTTCAACTTGAAATCGCCCAGCGGCCATGGACATCAACAGCAAGCATCCTGAAAAGAAGAGTGGCTCCCTCACCGCCTGGGTGGCAGGCTTTTTGGCGGTGCTGATTTCGTATGCCGGCCCGCTGGTCATCTACATCCAGGCCGCGCAGGCGGGCAACATTTCCAGCGCGGAGCTGACCTCCTGGATCTGGGCCATCTCGATCGGCGCCGGGGTCAGCGGCCTGCTGCTGAGCTGGTGGCTCAAGCTGCCGATCATCACCGCCTGGTCGGCTCCGGGCACGGCCTTGCTGCTCAGCCTGTTTCCCAGCATCACCATGCCCGAGGTGGTGGGGGCCTATCTGGTGGCTGCCGTGGCGGTCATCATCATCGGGGTCAGCGGCTGGTTCGAGCGCATCGTCAACTTCATTCCGCGGGGCATCGCCGCGGGCATGATGGTCGGCATCCTGTTCCAGTTCGGGGTGCAGGCCTTCCGTGCCAGCATGGAGCTGCCCGTGGCCGTATTCGCCATGCTGGCCGCCTACCTGCTGGCGCGCCGGCTGTTGCCGCGCTATGCGGTGGTGCTGACGCTGGCCGTGGGCGTGGCCTGGGCGGCGCTGGATGGGCAGATGCGCTGGTCGGCCGTGCATTTCGCCCTGGCCACTCCGGTGTTCACCGCGCCCAGCTTCAGCCTGTCGGCACTGATGAGCCTGGCGCTGCCGCTGTTCATCGTCACCATGGCCTCGCAGAACCTGCCCGGAGTGGCCGTCATGCGCGCCACGGGCTACCAGCTGCCGGTGTCGCGCCTGATCAGCATGATCGGCCTGGCGACGCTGGTGCTGGCGCCCTTTGGCGGGTTTGCGCTCAACTTCAGCGCCATCACCGCCGCCATCTGCATGGGCCCAGAGGCGCACCCCGACCCGGCGCGGCGCTACACGGCGGCGGCCTCGTGCGGGCTGTTGTATATCGCCGTGGGCATCTTCGGCGCCGTGGTCACGGGGCTGCTGACGGCCTTTCCACCGGAGCTGGTGGTGGCCATAGCCGGGCTGGCGCTGCTGGGCGCCATAGGCGGCGGCCTGGCCTCGGCGCTGGCCGACGAGGGCCACCGCGAGCCCGCGCTCATCACCTTCCTGGTCACGCTCAGCGGCGTCAGCCTTGCCGGCATAGGCTCGGCCTTCTGGGGCGTGGTCGCCGGCAGCGCCGCGCTGTTTGTGCAACAGTATGGGCGCCGCCGCGCGCACCGTTGACGCCGGCCACACCAGCCGCTGCCCGCCATGAACCTCCTCTTCATTGCCGATCCCGTCGAGCATTTCAAGATCCACAAGGACACCAGCTTTGCCATGATGCGCGAGGCCCAGCGCCGCGGCCACAGGCTAGCCGTGAGCGAGCCGCGCCATATGCATTGGCAGCGCGGCGGCAAGGTGTTGGCGCGGTTGCGCGACATCACCCTCACCGGCCATGCCACGCATTGGTTCAGTGCCGGCGAGCCGCGCGAGGCGGCCCTGGCCGACTTCGACGCCGTGCTTATGCGCAAGGACCCGCCCTTCGACAGCGAGTACTTCTACGCCACCCACCTGCTGGAGCAAGCCGAGCGCGAGGGCGCGCGCGTGTTCAACAAGCCCCGGGCGCTGCGCGACCACCCGGAAAAGCTGGCTATTCTTGAGTTCCCGCAATTCATAGGCCCCACGCTGGTGACGCGCGAGGCACAGGACATCCGGCGCTTTCATGCCGAGCATGGCGACGTGATCCTGAAGCCGCTCGACGGCATGGGCGGCATGGGCATCTTCCGCGTCGGGCCCGACGGCATGAACCTGGGCAGCATCATCGAGACCCTGAACCGGGACGGCAGCCAGAGCGTCATGGTGCAAAAGTTCCTGCCCGAGATCGCCGCCGGCGACAAGCGCGTGCTCATCATTGGCGGCAAGCCCGTGCCCTACTGCCTGGCGCGCATACCGCAGGGCACCGAAGTGCGCGGCAACCTGGCCGCGGGCGGGCTGGGCGTGGCGCGCGCGCTGTCCGAGCGCGACCGCGACATCGGCGAGGCGCTGGGCCCGCTGCTGCACCAGCGCGGCCTGCTGCTGGCCGGCGTGGACGTGATCGGCGACTGCATCACCGAGATCAACGTCACCAGCCCCACCTGTTTCCAGGAGATCTTCGACCAGACCGGCTGTGACGTCGCGGCGCTCTTCGTGGATGCCCTGGAAGCGGCCGTTGCACAGGCTATCCGCTAAATGTTTCCCTAAGACCGGTTTTCTTCGGATATACTAGCGGGCTTGCTGCAGCGAAATTGATTTTTTAAGTCAATCGATTGCGGCGAAGGGAAGCCTAAAAATTTCCCGCCTGAAGTTGCAAAGTTGTTAAAAATCGATGTATACTTCAAGG
>JAFEES010000344.1 GCA_018240995.1 Pseudomonadota bacterium
AAAAGAAGGTGGTGCAGCTGCAGCCGCAGGTGCTGGACTACAAGCTCAACCTGGCGAAGATCTACCTGAAGGCCGGGCGCAAGAACGATGCCAAGCCGCTGCTCGACGAGCTGAGCGCGGCCGGGGACAAGTTCCCGGCGCAGGCCGAGGTGGAGCAGTTGAAGAAGGAGCTGTGAGGCCCTTTTACTATTAAAAGAGTAGCTGTCTTCGCTTTGCCAACAAGCCCTATGACGATATTTTGTCTGATTGGGCACATGTCTCATGTATGCGGTTGCCAGCCCTCACCCCAGCCCTCTCCCAGAGGGAGAGGGAGTAATACCGGCGCAACCGGTCGCCCTCGCCCCCTTGGGGAGGGGTGAGGGGGTTCTGCGATATGTACATGGTCAGGATATTTTGCTGAGTTTTTGAGAAGCCCTGGCCTGCCATATATGGCAGGCCAGGGCAAGGCATGGGTTGTTGATTCGCGCGCTCGTCCTACCCGGATTGCGGGCCGTGGCTGGCTGGTGGCCGGCGCCGGCTTGACCTACGCTGCGGCGTTATGCCCTTGAACGCCTGCTCCGAATCCCCGCGTGCCGCCTGCCCGCCGGCTGACGATGAGATGCCGGTTGCGCCGGCCAAGGCGCTGGCGTGCCGGCAGGAGATCATCAGCACCCTGTTGGCGCCGCGGGCCAGCATCTCGCCCAAGTATTTTTATGACCAGCGTGGCTCCGAGTTGTTCGAGGCCATCACGCGCCTGCCCGAGTACTATCCGACGCGCACCGAGCATGCCCTGCTGCAGCAGCATGGCCATGCCATTGCAAGCGCGGTGGGACGAGGCCGCGTGGTGATCGAGCCGGGTGCCGGCAACTGTGCAAAGGGCCTGGCCCTGTGTCGCAGCCTGGCGGCGACGCATTTCGTGGGCGTGGATATTTCTCTGGACTACCTGCGCACGGCGGTGCTGCGCATGCGCCAGGCGCTGCCGGGGCTGGACGCGCGTGCGGTGGGCGGCGACATCACGGCGGGCGTGCAGCTGCCGGCCGACATTCCGCGCCGGCGCCGCCTGGTGTTCTACCCGGGCTCGTCGATCGGCAACTTCGACCCGCCGCAGGCCGTGGCGCTGCTGGCGCAGATGCGCGCGCTGGTGCTGGCCGATGGCGGCCTGCTGGTCGGCATAGACCTGCCCAAGGACAGGGCCACGCTGGAGGCCGCCTATGACGATGCCGCAGGTGTCACCGCGGCCTTCAACCGCAATGCCCTGGTGCACCTGAACCGCCTGATAGGCAGCGATTTCAAGCCGCAATGCTGGCGCCACCTGGCCTTCTTCAATGCCGCCGCGTCGCGCATAGAAATGCACCTGGAAGCCCGCAGTGCGCAGTGCGTGCGCTGGCCCGGGGGAGGGCGTGACTTTGCCGCGGGCGAGCGCATCCATACCGAAAACAGCTACAAGCACACGCTGGCGGCCTTTGATGCGCTGCTGCGCCGGGCCGGCTATGCCAGCAGCCAAGCCTGGACTGATGCACGCGGCTGGTTTGCCATGGTGCATGCGCGTGCCTGAACATGGGGCCGACCATGCATCCAACCGCCGACAGCACCACCGCGCAAACTTGGCGTGCTGGGGCGGCGCAGCGCTATACGGCCGTGCGTGCCGCAACCGAGGCGCTGGTGCAACCGCTGTCGCCCGAGGATTGCTGCGTGCAGTCCATGCCCGACGCCAGCCCGGCCAAGTGGCACCTGGCGCACACCAGCTGGTTCTTCGAGACCTTCATCCTGGAGCGCCATGAACACTCGTTCCGCGCATTCGACCCGGCGTTTCGCGTGCTTTTCAACTCTTACTACCAGGGCGTGGGACGCCAGCACCCGCGCCCGCAGCGCGGCCTGCTGACGCGGCCTTCGCTGGCCACGGTGCTGGCCTATCGCAGCGACGTGGATGCGCGCATGCGCCGCCTGTTGCAACAGCCCGAGCCAGGCGCGCAGCTGGCTGCGCTGCTGGAGTTGGGCCTGCAGCATGAGCAGCAGCACCAGGAGTTGCTGTTGACCGACATCAAGCACCTGCTGTGGTGCAACCCGCTGTGGCCTGTCTACCGCGACATGCCGGCCGCGCCCGAGGGCGTGGCGACAGCGCCCGGCGGTTGGCAGGAGTTCGAGGGTGGACTGATGCAGATCGGCCACGAGGGCGCCGGCTTTGCGTTCGACAACGAGCTGCCGCGCCACAGCGTCTACCTGCAGCCCTACGCCCTGGCAACGCGCCTGGTCACGAATGCCGACTACCTGGCCTTCATGGCCGATGGCGGCTACGGCGACCCCGCGCATTGGCTGGCCGAGGGTTGGGACTGGTGCCGCAGCCAGCAGATCGCCCACCCCCTGTATTGGCGCCAGGAGGACGGACTCTGGCATGAGTTCACACTCGCGGGCGGGCAGCCGCTGGCGCCGCAGCAACCGGTGGTGCACCTGTCGTACTACGAGGCCGATGCCTACGCCCGTTGGGCCGGCGCGCGCCTGCCCACCGAGGCGCAATGGGAGGCCGCTGCCGCAAAGGCGCAAGTCACCGGGCATTTTGCCGACAGCGGCTTGTTTCAACCACGTGCCGACCACCAGCAGGGCAGGCAGGGTGGGGCGCTGCAGCAGATGTTTGGCGATGTCTGGGAATGGACGCAATCGAGCTATGCCCCATACCCGGGCTATGCCACGGCGCCCGGCGCGGTGGGCGAATACAACGGCAAGTTCATGGTCAACCAGTATGTGCTGCGCGGCGGCTCTTGTGCCACGCCGGCGGGCCATGTGCGTGCCAGCTACCGCAACTTCTTCCCAGCGGCGGCGCGCTGGCAGTTCACGGGGCTACGGCTGGCGCGAGATTTGCGCCAGTGACTCCAAAATATTGATCCGGCCCTTTGATGTATCAACTACCGTTCAGGCTGAGCTTGTCGAAGC
>JAFEES010000345.1 GCA_018240995.1 Pseudomonadota bacterium
CGCAAAGGCCAGGGCCGTGGCATGGCCTATGCCGCTGGAGGCGCCGGTGATCACCACCACCGGCTCGGGTGGCGCGGCGGGCAGGCGCGTTGGGGCGGCGGGCAAGGTCTGGGTCATGGTGCAAAAGGCTTTCTATACGACAAGCGCGATCAGGACAATGGCTTGGGCCCAAAGCGCACCAGCAACCCACGCGGTGTGACGTTGATGCTCTCGGGCTGCAGGCCCAGCGCGTCTATGGGTGCCAGATCCTTGTCCTGCAGCTGGTGCAGCACCACGCCGCGCAGCGACTGGTCGGCCAGCTGCTGGCCGTACTGCTGCAGTAGCGCCGTCGCCTGGGGCTTGAGGCCGTCCACGCGCAGCGCCTTCAGCTGCAGGTTGTGCGCGCGGATGCTGCGATCCGCGGCCTCGTAGCGCAGGCCGAAGTCCACGTCCAGCACCCCGTTGTGGCGGCGCGCCAGCAGCGGGCCGCTGGCCGCCAGGTCGAGCACGGCATTGAGTTGGTTGCGCGCGGGCAGCAGGGTCAGCTGGGGCGTCTGCAGCTCAAGATCCAGCAGGCCGGCGAGCGCATAGCTGCGCGGAAAGCGCCCGGCCAGCGCCTGCTGCAGCTGCTGCGTGGTGATGGTGTAGCCGGGCTGGGCAGCGGCACAGCCGGCCACCAGGGCCAGGGCGCCGGCGGCGCCGTGGTGCAAGAAATGTCTGCGTTGCATGGTGCTCGATTGTGCTGCGCCGCGGCCGCCGGGCGTGCAAGCAGTTGCGTCAGGGTGGCGCACCGGCCAGGGCGTGCAGCTGCCGGTGCGCGGCGCTGTCGCCATCGGCCGGGCGCTGGTTCTTGGCCTGCAGGTAGCGCTCGCTGTAGACCTCCAGCCAGGCCTGCAGCAGCGCGCCGGCGCGCGGCTCGCCGGCCATCTGCAGGCACAGGGCCGCCACCTCGGCGGTGCACAAATGCTCCTCGCGCTTTGAGCGGCGCAGCCGGTAGCGCGAGACATCGCCGCCCTCCAGGCTGAGTACCGGAAAGCGCTCCAGGTAGGGGCTCTTGCGGAACATCTTGCGCGCCTCGGGCCAGGTGGCGTCCAGCAGCACGAACAGCGGGCGCGGCCCAGCGGCACCGTGCGCGGCGCTGGCTTCTGGCAGGGCCTGCAGCACGCGCGCCGGCGGCGCGAATTCGCCCGGGAACACCACATAGGGCTGCCATTGCGGGTCGGCCAGCAGTGCCAGCAGGGCCGGATCGGCCTCGGTGCGCGTCCAGCCGAAGGCATGGGTGTCGGCCACCAGGTCGGCGATCAGCCAGCCGGTGTTGCTGGGCTTCAAAGGCTCGGTGTCGTGCATCAGCGGGCAGACGCCGGCGCGCGTGGCCAGCTGCGGGCGCAGCGCGCACTGGCAGTGGCTGGTGACCAGGCGGCAGGCCGGGCAATGCTCGCGGCGCGAGCCGCCGCGCGCCAAAAAGGGCTTGGCGCTGCGCGCCAGACGCGCGGCGCGCAGCTCGGAGACGGCATGGGACATGCGCGCCGCCCTACTCCACTTGCGCCGCCGCCAGGCTCTGGATGATGGCTTCGAGCTGCGCGCTCATCGGCAGACCCAGGCGCTGCTGGCTGCCCGGCAGCTTTTGCAGGAACCAACGGCGGTACTGGCGGTCGATCTCGCCGTCCTGCGCCAGCGCGCGCAGGCTGTCGGTGACCAGCTTGGCCAGCTGCGGGTCGCCTTTGCGGAACATGATGGCGTAGGGCTCGTAGGACAGCAGCTCGCCCACCACGGCCAGGCGCTTGGCCGCGCCGGGGGTCTGCGCCACCAGGCCGTAGAGCAGCACGTCGTCGGTGGCGAAGGCGTCGGCGGCGCCGTTTTCCACCTCGGCAAAGGCCTGGGCGTGATCGGGCGCCACCAGCAGCGTCATGGGCAGCTTCAGGCGCTGCGACAGGTTGCGCATGACCTGCTCGTTGGTGGTGCCGGCCGTCACCGCCACCTTCTTGTGCGCCAGGTCGCGCCAGTCGCGAATGCCCTCGCCCTTGCGCACCAGCAGCTTGGTGCCGGCGACGAAGATGGTGGGCGAGAAGGCCACGGTCTTTTGCCGCTCCAGGTTGCTGGTGGTGGAGCCGCACTCCAGATCCGCCTGGCCCGAGGTGATGGCCTGCATGCGCGTGGCCGATGTCACCGGCACCCAGCGTATCGCCAGTGGCCGCTGCACGGCCTGCTCCACCGAGCGCACCAGCGCCTTGCACAGCTCGATGGAGTAGCCGATGGGCTGGCCCTGCGCACCCAGGTAGGAAAACGGCACCGAGCTGTCGCGGTAGGCCAGCGCGATGGCGCCGCTGGCATGCACGCGCGCCAGCGTGCCGGTGAGCGCCTGGGGCCCGGGGTTGCTGGAGGTGCTGTCGGCGTCCTGGGCCTGCACGGCCAGCGCCGCCAGCAGCGGCGCGGCGCAAAGGAGATGGCGTAGGGCGTTCATGCCAGATCCGGCCCGGGGATGGGGTGGGCGCGCGCGGCGGCTTCCTCGTCCATGCTGCGCACATGGGCGTCGGCCTCGGCCTGGGTCAGGAGCTGGTCCTCCCACTTGGCGACCACGGCGCTGGCAATCGAGTTGCCCACGGCATTGGTGGCCGAGCGGCCCATGTCCAGGAAGGTGTCCACGCCCAGGATGAGCAGCAGGCCGGCCTCGGGAATGTCGAACTGGTTCAGCGTCGCGGCAATCACCACCAGCGAGGCGCGCGGCACGCCGGCCATGCCCTTGGAGGTGAGCATCAGGATCAGCAGCATGGTGATCTGCGTGGCCAGCGACAGGTGGATGTCGTAGGCCTGGGCAATGAACAGCGTGGCGAACGTGCAGTACATCATGGAGCCGTCCAGGTTGAACGAATAGCCCATAGGCATGACGAAGCTCGATATCTTGCGCTTGACGCCAAAG
>JAFEES010000346.1 GCA_018240995.1 Pseudomonadota bacterium
GCCCTTGCCAACTGGAGATTCAAGCCATGACCTGTTCCTGCATCACCCGCCGCCGCGCCCTGGGGTTGGCCGCCCTGGCGGCGCTGCCCGCCAGCATGCTGCTGGCCGGCTGCGGCGACAAGGCGGCCAGCCAGGCCTCGCTGGCCCCGGTGGAGATCGACCGCAGCACGAGCTGCGAGCTCGACGGCATGCTGCTGGCCGACTACCCCGGCCCCAAGGCGCAGATCCACTACGCGGGCCAGGACAAGCCGGTGTTCTTCTGCGACACCGTGGAGCTGTTCCACACCCTGCTCGCCGGCGAGCAGGTGCGCCCCATACGCGCCGTCTACGTGCAGGACATGGGCAAGACTAGCTGGGAAGAGCCCAAGGGCCACTGGATAGACGCCAAGAGCGCCATCTACGTGCTGGGCAGCAAACGCCACGGCTCCATGGGCCCGACGATTGCCAGCTTTGCCGAGGAAGCCGACGCCACCAAGTTCGCCCAGGAATACGGCGGCAAGGTGCTGCGCTATGGCGACATCAAGCTGGACATGGTGGACTTGAGCGGCGGCGCGCTGCACGACTCACGCATGTAAGGCACGCGCCCGCCATGCACAGCGCAGCCCTTGCCCCAGCCCAGCAGCGCCGCCGGCGCCTGCTGGCCATGGGCGCGCTGGCCGCGCTGGGCACGCTGGCGGCCAGCGCGCCCTGGAGCCTGCCCGCGCTGCGCCGGGCGCTGGCGCCCCAGGCGCAGCCGGCGCCCGAGGCCGATGTCTGCATCGTCGCCCCGCCCACGCCCTATGACCCGGCCAGCGGCCTGGCGCCCACGGCCGCGCGCGCCGTGCCGGCCGATGTGCGCTGCCCCGTCTGCGGCATGTTCCCGGCGCGCTCGCCGCAATGGGCGGCGCAGGTCATCTTCACCAATGGCGATGCGCAATTCTTCGACTCGCCCCTGTCGCTGTTCATGTACCTGCAGGATGTGGCGCGCTACAGCCCGGGGCGCAGCGCCGGGCAGATCGCCGCGCATTACGTGACCGACGCCTCCGCGCCACCGGACGGCACGCGCACGCCCTGGATCGACGCCCTGTCGGCCTACTACGTGCATGGCTCCTCGGCCAAGGGCCCGATGCGCGCCGGCAACCTGCCGGCCTTTGCGTCACGTGCTGCGGCCCAGGCATTCGCCACGCAGCGTGGCGGCACGGTGCTGAGCTTTGGCGCCATCGACGCCGAGTTGATCACGCAACTGGCCGGCCAGGGCGGGCACGGCCGCCACTAAAAACGATAGCTTGAAGCGCTTGCCTGGCAAGCGCTTCAAGCTACTTTTACTGCAATAGAAGGCCGCAGCGCGGTTTACTGCGCCGTGGGCTCCGCCGTCGGCGCGGGGGCCTTGAACAGCGCCGCCAGCTTGCGCTTGGGCTTGATGTTGGCCGAGATGCTGCCGCGCACCGGCGCGGCCTTGGTGACCACATCCCAACTAGGGGTGGTGTTGTCGCTGGTGGCACCGGCCTCGTAGGGTTTGTCGAAAAACGGGTCGCGCTTGGCAGCCGGCGCAGAGCGGTAGGCGCCGCGCTCGCGGCCGCCGCGTGCCCCGCCGCCGTCTTCGTCGGCCTCGCGCCAGGCGCGCCGGCCATCGTTGAAGCGGCCACGTGGGCGCTCTTCCTGCAACTCCAGCGGCTCCAGCTCGATCTTCTTCTTGATGAGCTTCTCGATGTCGGTCACCAGGCGCGTATCGCTGCTGGCCACCAGCGTCACCGCCAGGCCCGAGGCGCCGGCCCGGCCGGTGCGGCCGATGCGGTGCACATAGTCCTCGGCGTTGAAGGGCACGTCGTGGTTGAACACCGCAGGCACGTCCTTGATGTCCAGGCCGCGCGCCGCCACGTCGGTGCACACCAGCAGGTCTACCTCGCCACTCTTGAAGGCCTCCAGGGCCTTCAGGCGCTCGTCCTGGCTCTTGTCGCCGTGCAACGCGGCGGTCTTCAGGCCGTCGCGCTCCAGGCTGCGCGCCAGGCGGGCGCAGCCAAGCTTGCTGTTGACGAAGACAAAGGCCTGCTTCAGCCCGCGTGTGGCCAGCACATGGCGGATGGCGCGGCGCTTGTCGTCGTCCTGCACGCTGAAAAAGCGCTGCTCGACGGTGGAGGCCGTCTCGTTCGGGCGCGCCACCTCGATGGTCACCGGGTCCTGCAGATAACTGCTAGCCAGGCGCTTGATCTCGGGAGAAAAGGTGGCCGAGAACAGCAGCGTGGTGCGGCTCTTGGGCAGGTAGGACAGGATGCGCTGCAAGTCGGGCAAAAAGCCGATGTCGAGCATGCGGTCGGCCTCGTCGAGCACAACGTACTCGACCTGGTTCAGCACGGCGTTCTTGGCCTCGATATGGTCGAGCAGGCGCCCGGGCGTGGCCACCAGCACCTCGACACCCTTTTTCAGCTCCAGCGTCTGCGGCTTCATGTCCATGCCGCCGAAGACCACGGTGCTGCGCAGCTTGGTGTGCTTGGCGTACAGCGCGATCTGCTGCGCCACCTGGACGGCCAGTTCGCGCGTGGGCAGCAGCACCAGGGCGCGCACGGGATGGCGCGCCGGCGAGGCCGAGCTGTTTTCGTGCTTGAGCAGGCGCTCGAGCAGCGGCAGCGAGAACGCCGCCGTCTTGCCGGTGCCGGTCTGGGCCGCGCCCATCACGTCCTTGCCGGTCAGCACCACAGGGATCGCCTGGGCCTGAATCGGCGTCATGTTCTCGTAGCCCATGTCGGCTACGGCGCGCTTGAGGGGTTCTGCCAGCGCTAAAGAGGAGTAGGCTTGTGTCATGAAGCCGCTATTGTCGCACTGCAGCAAACAAAACAGCCAGGGCGCCGCCCGCGGCGCCCCCGTCCACCCCTAAAAAGCGCCGCAAAACCGACGGCGCGGGCGGCTGGGAGGCGTAGC
>JAFEES010000347.1 GCA_018240995.1 Pseudomonadota bacterium
CATGATTTCTCTGAAAAACGTCACCTTGCGCCGCGGCAGCAAGGTGCTGCTCGATGCCGTTTCCGCGACCATCAACCCCGGTGAAAAAATCGGCCTGGTGGGGCGCAATGGCGCCGGCAAGTCCACGCTGTTTGCGCTCTTGAACGGCACGCTGCACGAAGACGGCGGCGATTTCTTCATGCCGCCGCAGTGGCGCATGGCCCAGGTGGCGCAGCACATGCCCGAGACCTTTGAGGCCGCCACCGATTTCGTACTGGATGGCGACACACGCCTGTCCACGTTGCGCGAGCAGCTCTCAAAAGCAGAGCAAGCGGGCGACGGCATCGCCATCGCCCAGGCCCATGCCGACCTAGCCGATGCCGGTGCCCATGACGCCCAGGCACGCGCCCAGGCGCTGATCCTGGGCCTGGGTTTTCAGGTAGCCGAGCTCGACAGGCCCGTGAACAGCTTCTCCGGCGGCTGGCGCATGCGCCTGCAGCTGGCGCGCGCGCTGATGTGCCCGTCGGACCTGCTGCTGCTGGACGAGCCCACCAATCACCTGGATCTGGACGCGCTGGTGTGGCTCGAAGCCTGGCTCAAGCGCTACGAAGGCACGCTCATCGTCATCAGCCATGACCGCGAGTTCCTCGACGCCGTGACCAGCGTCACGCTGCACATCGACCATGCGCAGCTCACACGCTACGGCGGCAACTACAGCCAGTTCGAAGAACTGCGCGCGCAACAGTTGACCCTGCAGCAGGCGGCATTCGAGCGCCAGCAGACGAAGATCGCCCATCTGCAGAAGTTCATCGACCGCTTCAAGGCCAAGGCCACCAAGGCGCGCCAGGCGCAAAGCCGGGTCAAGGCACTGGAGCGCATGGAAAAGATCGCGCCGGTGCTGGCCAGCGCCGATTTCACCTTTGAGTTCGAAGAGCCAGCCAATCTGCCCAACCCCATGCTGGCGCTGACCGATGCCGCCTTCGGCTATCGCGCAGGCGATGGCGGCGAGACGACCATCCTGCGCGGCGTCAGCCGCACCGTGCTGGCCGGCCAGCGCATCGGCATTCTGGGCGCCAACGGCCAGGGCAAGTCCACGCTGGTGAAGACCATCGCCCGCACCATGGCACCGCTGTCGGGCAAGGTGACCGAGGGCAAGGGCCTGGCGATTGGCTACTTTGCCCAGCAAGAGCTCGATGTGTTGCACCCGGATGATCACCCGCTGGCGCACATGGTGCGCCTGGCACGCGAGCTGGGCGTGGATGCGCGCGAGCAGGACTTGCGCAACTTCCTCGGGTCATTCAACTTCAGCGGCGACATGGTGCTGCAAGCCGTGGGCAGCATGAGCGGCGGCGAAAAGGCGCGCCTGGTGCTGGCCATGATCGTCTGGCAGCGCCCCAACCTGCTGCTGCTCGACGAACCCACCAACCACCTGGACCTGGCCACGCGCGAGGCCCTGGCCATGGCCCTCAACGAGTTCGAGGGCACGGTGATGCTGGTCAGCCACGACCGCGCGCTGCTGCGCGCCGTGTGCGACGAATTCTGGCTTGTGGGCCGCGGCGCGGTGACGTCTTTTGATGGCGACCTGGACGATTACCAGCGCTATTTGCTTGATGAATCCAAGCGCCTGCGCGAGCAGGCGCGCACCAGCAGCGAAGTGGCCACCACTGCCACGGCCGCGCCACCCCAACGCGACGCACGCGAGCAGCGCCGCCTGGACGCCCAGGCGCGCCAGCAACTGGCCGAGAAGACCCGCCCTTTGAAGCGCGAGCTGGAACAGATCGACAAGCGCCTGCACACGCTGGGGCAGGAAAAGGTACAACTCGAAGAGCGCCTGATGCAACCCCTGCCCCCGGCCGAGATTGCCGACTGTGGGCGCCGCCTGAAGGCCTGCAGTGATGAGTTGGAAGAGCTGGAAGAAAAGTGGCTGGACATTTCCACAGTGCTTGAGGAGCTCAGCCGCTAGAGCTAAGCCCGCATGGCTTTGACGGTACAAATAGAGGTAAGGCGGCGGCACAAGAGCATCGGAAGCTCTTATTTCGATAGTAAAAAACCGCTCCCCGTGGAGGGTTGCACTTTTTTTCGAATCGATGTCAACGCTACGCCGGCGGATCACGTTGTGGATACATCAAAAGGAGTTTTCCCCATGACCATGACTGCAATGCTCTCTGCCTGGCCCGAAGACGAACGCGATCGCAAGCGCGCTCCGACCCGCCTGTAAGGGCATGCTGCGGCCTTGAAGGCCCTGGCGTCTGGAGCCAGCAAGGCTCCGCATCCGCGCCAACCTCTCGTGGGTTGGCAAGCATCTCGGGCCCCGGACTGATGTGTCATGCATCGGCGGCCCAAAAAAAAGGAACGTGGCGCCACGTTCCTTTTTCTTCGTCCATGCCCGGCTGCACAATGCCGGGCCGGCTTGTCACCTCATGTGCAGGCCGCCGTTGACGGAGAAGTCCGCGCCGGTGGCGTAGCCGCCCTCTTCAGAGGCCAGCCAGGCCACGATGGAGGCGATCTCGCTGGGCTCACCCAGGCGCTTCACGGGCACGGTGCCGACAATTTTTTCCAGCACGTCGGGGCGAATGGCCTTGACCATGTCGGTGCCGATGTAGCCCGGGCTCACGGTGTTCACCGTCACGCCCTTGGTGGCCAATTCTTGCGCCAGGGCCATAGAAAAGCCGTGCATGCCGGCCTTGGCGGCCGAGTAGTTGGTCTGGCCAGCCTGGCCCTTTTCGCCATTGACCGAGCTGATGTTGACGATACGGCCCCAGCCCTTTTCCACCATGTCGGCCACGACCTGCTTGGTCACGTTGAACATGCTGTTGAGGTTGGTCTCGATGACGGCGTCCCAGTCCTCGCGCGTCATCTTCGCAAACATGCGGTCGCGCGTGATGCCGGCATTGTTCACCAGCAC
>JAFEES010000348.1 GCA_018240995.1 Pseudomonadota bacterium
GGCAAGATGCCGGCGCTCCCGGCCCCCATCCCAACCTTCCCCCAAAGGGGGAAGGAGTGAGGAGCACGGTGGCGTTGCTTCACGCCAGCTTCAGCCGCCCCTGCGCATCATCCACCAGCATCTGCACCAGCTCCTGCGCAAAGCTGGGCAGGGCCTCCAGGCTGCGCACGCAGATCTGCATCTCGCGCACCGACCAGGCGTCGGCCAGCGGCACGATGGCGATGTCCATGGTCTGGGCGTGGCGGCTGGCGGCGGACTCGGGCAGCACGCCCACGCCGACGCCGGCCTCGATCATGCGGCAGGCGGTCTCGAAGTTGCTCACCTGTATGCGCTGCTTGATGGGCCGGTGCAGCTGGTCGCTGGCCTGACGCAGAAAGGCGTGGATGGCGCTGGATTCGTGCAGGCCCACGTAGTCCAGGTCCAGCGTGTCGGCAAAGGCGATCTGCATCTGGCCGTCCAGCGCGTGGCCGCGCGGCAGCACCAGCACCAGGCGGTCGCGGCGGTAGGGCAGGGTCTCCAGGTTCTCGGTGCGCACCAGGCCGGCGACGATGCCGATGTCGGTCTGGCCCTCGGTCACGGCGCGCACGATGTCGTGCGACAGGCGTTCGCGCAGGTCTATGTTCACGTCCGGGTTGTGGCGCAGGTAGTGGCGCAGCACCGGCGGCAGGAATTCGCTCAGCGAGGTGGTGTTGGCAAACACGCGCACATGGCCCTTGATGCCGCGCACATATTCCTGCATGTCGCCGCGCAGGTGTTCGATCTGCGAGAGCACCATGCGCGCGTGCGTCACGAAGGCCTGGCCCGGCGGCGTCAGCGTCACGCCCTGGCTGGTGCGGTACAGCAGCTTGGTGCCAATGCTCTCCTCCAGGTTCTTGATGCGCGTGCTGGCGGCGGGCAGGGAGATGAAGGACAGCTCGGCGCCGCGCGTCATGCTGTTGGCGTCGGCGATATGCACCATCAGGCGCAGGTCCACAAGGTCGAAATGCATGGCCATGGGGCATTGTAGGAAGCGCCGCCCGGGTGGCGGATACGCAAATCCCCGCTTTCACAAAAGCAAAGCCGGCGTGGTGCGGCTCGCCTTACCATGCCGCCTTGTCTGTCCAACGCCACTCGCCCATGTCCCAATCTGATTCCTCCACCCCCGCCGGCGCCCTGAGCCACTTGCGCGTGCTCGACCTGTCGCGCGTGCTGGCCGGCCCCTGGTGCACGCAAAACCTGGCCGACATGGGCGCCGACGTGATCAAGATAGAAAAGCCCGGCGAGGGCGACGACACGCGCCACTGGGGCCCGCCCTTCTTCCCCGACGCGCAGGGCCAGCCCACCAAGAACGCTTGCTACTTCGCCTCCTGCAACCGCAACAAGCGCTCGGTGACGGTGGACATGGCCACGCCCGAGGGCCAGGAGCTGATCCGCGAGCTGGCCCGGCAAAGCGACGTGGTGGTGGAGAACTTCAAGACCGGCGGCCTGGCGCGCTACGGCCTGGATTACGCCAGCTTGAGCGCGCTCAACCCGCGCCTGATCTACTGCTCGGTCACCGGCTTTGGCCAGACCGGGCCGTATGCGCCGCGCGCCGGCTACGACCTGCTGATCCAGGCCATGAGCGGCATGATGAGCATCACCGGCCGCGCCGATGGCGAACCCGGCGGCGGCCCGCTGCGCGTGGGCGTGGCCGTCATCGACCTGTTCACCGGCATGTACGCCACCACCGCCATCCTCGGCGCGCTGGAGGCGCGCCACCGCACCGGGCGCGGCCAGCATCTCGACATGGCGCTGCTGGACGTGGCCATGGCCATGCTGGCCAACCAGGGCGCGGGCTTCCTGAATGCCGGCAACATCCCGCAGCGCCAGGGCAACACGCACCCCAGCGTCGTGCCCTACCAGGACTTCCCGACCCAGGACGGCAACATGCTGCTGGCCATTGGCAACGACGGCCAGTTCGCACGCTTTTGCGAGGCCGCGGGCGTGGACTGGGCCAGTGACGAGCGCTTCACGCTGAACGCCGGCCGCGTCATCCACCGCGAAACGCTGATCCCGATGATGGCCCAGCTCACCCGTACCCGGCCCACCGCCGCCTGGATCAAGCTGCTGGAGGACAAGGCCGTGCCCTGCGGCCCGATCAACCACATAGGCCAGGCGTTTGCCGACGAACAGGTGCGCGCGCGCGGCCTGCGTATCGAGCAGCAGCGCTACCCCGACGGCCAGATGCCGGCCGGCGAGACCATCAACCGCGTGGTCAGCACCGCCAGCCCGCTGCGCCTGTCCGACACCCCGGTGACCCTGCGCCATGCCCCGCCGGCCCTGGGCCAGCACACGGACGAGGTGCTCGCCGAGCGGTTGGGACTGGACGCGGTGCGCTTGCAGGAGCTGCGGGACAAGGGGGTTGTGTGAGGGTGGGCGTTGAGCGTTGAGCGTTGAGCGTTGAGCGTTGAGCGTTGGGCCAGAAATTGCGCCAAACGCAAAACGCAAAACGCAAAACAAAAAAGCGGCCGAAGCCGCTTTTTTGATCGCCCGACGGGAGGTTCCAATCAGGGATACAGCCCGCGCATCTCGCGGGCATGCAGCATGCGCTTGCAGGCCACGATGAAGGTGGCGGTACGCAACGACACCTTGTTGTCCTGCGCCACCTGCCACACGCCGGCGAAGGCCTCCTTCATGATGCGCACCAGGCGGGCGTTGATCTCCTCCTCGGTCCAGAAGAAGCTGGAGAAGTCCTGCACCCACTCGAAGTAGCTCACCGTCACACCGCCGGCGTTGGCGATCACGTCGGGCACCACCAGCACGCCCTTGTCGTGCAGGATGTCGTCGGCCTCGGGCGTCGTGGGGCCGTTGGCGCCCTCGATGACCATTTTGGCCTGGATCTTGCCGGCGTTGTCCTGCGTG
>JAFEES010000349.1 GCA_018240995.1 Pseudomonadota bacterium
GCGCTTTGCGGCTGTTTCTCCCTCTCCCCTTGTGGGAGAGGGTTGGGGAGAGGGGGGTAGTGCAAGCCTGCACTGTGGATCAGCCCCCTCTCCCCCGACCCCTCTCCCGCGAGGGGAGAGGGGAGGAAGAAAATTTGTGCATACACAAGCCCTCTGGGAGAGCAACTGTGTTCAAAGTCAAGTCATTTTGAGGTGGCTCCAGGATGTGGATAACTTGCTTGCCAAGGCACCCCCGACTTCAGCACGGCGTTGATGATCGTGAGCACTTTGTGCATGCACGCCACCAGCGCCACCTTGGCGGGCTTGCCGGCTGCGCGCAGGCGTTCATAGAAGGCCTTGATCGTCGGATCAAAGCGCACAGCGCTAAGTGTGGCCATGTACAGCGCCGAGCGCACATCGGCGCGCCCACCCCAGGTGATGCGCTTGCCGTGCATGTTGCCGCTGTCGCAATTGAGTGGGGCCACTCCCACCAGTCCAGACAGCGCCTTGGCATCGATGGCGTCGGTCTCGGCCAGGTAGCCTTGCGAGCGCGCAAAGTCATGCGCCTGCCGAGGGTTGGCCACGATCACCTCCAGGCCCGCCACATACAGCGCCTGCGCACAGCGCCGCTCAAAACCACCCGTGGCTTCGAGCACCACCAGCGCCACACGCTTGTCAGCGAGCAGCCCCAACAGTGCCTCAATGCCCTGCGCGTCATTGCCAAAGCGCGTGGTGCGCGCGTCTTGAGCCAACGCCACCTCCAGGCTGTCCTTGGCCACATCGATGCCCACAAACAAGGGTTTTACGGATTCGTCTGTCATCGCCCATCCTTGCAAAAATACGAGGTCAATGTGCACCTGCTATGGGGCAACATCGCCAGCCAGCAACTGTTCGGGCTCCGCCAAAGACGGTCGGCTGTCCACGCCGCATGCTCTCCCGCGGGATGCACAAGGCTCCCAGAGGGTTATCAGGCTGTGGACAACTTTCCGAAACCATGTCCTGAACATCGAGGTTTAGAAGATACAAGGGTGGGGGGTGAGCGCCCGCGGCCCAGTCTGAGATATGTGCCTTGTCCGGCGTAACTGGCTTCTAGCGCCCTACAGTTATGCGCAGATAGCTATCAATTTTAATAATAAAGGAGATGCCATGGAGTTCGACTACATCGTCGTCGGCGCAGGCTCTGCCGGTTGCGTGGTCGCCAGCCGCCTGAGCGAAGACCCGGCGGTGACGGTCTGCCTGCTTGAGGCGGGTGGCCCCGACGACAGCCTGTTCATCCGCGCGCCGCTGGGTTTTGCCGCCGGCGCCACGGTGAGGATGAACGCCGTGCATTACCAAACGCTGCCGCAGCCCGGCCTTCGTGGTCGCCAGGGTTTTCAGCCGCGCGGCCAGGTGCTGGGCGGCAGCAGCGCCGTCAACGCCATGATCTACTGCCGTGGCCACCATAGCGACTACGACCATTGGGCCGCCCTGGGCAACCCCGGCTGGGACTACGCCAGCGTGCTGCCGCTGTTCAAGAAGGCCGAGGACAGCGCCTGCTTTGGCGCCAACGACCACCACGGCGCGGGCGGCCCGCTGGGCGTTGATTACCTGCGCAGCGGCTTTGCCAGTACCCAGGCCTTCCTGGCCGCCTGCGAGCAGGCCGGCGTGCCGCGCACACCCGACTACAACGGCGCCCAGCACGACGGCTGCTGGCCGGCGCAGGTCACGCAGCGCGGAGGCGAGCGCTGCAGCGCCGCGCGTGCCTACCTCGCGCCCCATTTGCAGCGCCCCAATCTCAGCGTGCTCACGCGCGCCCGGTCGCTGCGCCTGGCGTGGCAGGGGCGGCGCGCCGTGGGCGTGCACATCGCCCGTGGCGGGCAGGCCAGCGTGGTGCGGGCACGGCGCGAGGTGGTGGTGTGCGCCGGCGCCTACGGCTCGCCGCAGCTCTTGATGTGCTCCGGCCTGGGCCCGCCGGAGCAGTTGCAGGCGCAGGGCATAGCGGTGCTGCACGCTCTGCCCGGCGTGGGGCAGAACCTGCAGGACCACATCACCGCCTCGCTCAACTGGCGCAGCCCGCGCGGCGACGGCTGCTTTGGCCTGAGCCCCTCGGGCGGCCTGCAGCTGCTGCGCGGCATGCGGCAATGGCAGAGGCAGCGCAGGGGCTGCATCACCAGCAACGTCGCCGAGGCCGGCGCCTTTCTGCGCAGCGACAGCGAGGTGCATGCCGCCGACATCGAACTGGTCTTCCTCGTCGCCATGGTCGATGACCACAGCCGCAAGCTGCACTGGGGCCATGGCATTGGCCTGCATGTCACGCTGCTGCGCCCGCAAAGCCGTGGCGAGCTGCGCCTGGCCAGCAGCGACACGCGCGATGCCCCGCTAATAGATCCGCGCTACTTCAGCCACCCGGACGACATGCCGCGCCTGGTCAGGGGCGTGCAGATGTCGCTGCCCATCATGAACGCGCCGGCGCTGGCACCCTGGCGCGGGGCCATGCTGGCGCCGATCTCGGCCGACGACCCGGCCGGCATAGAGCGCGAGCTGCGCCGCAGCAGCGACACCGAATACCACCCCGTGGGCACCTGCCGCATGGGCCCGGCCGGCGACGCTGCGGCCGTGGTCGGCCCCGACCTGCGCGTGCATGGGGTGGATGGCCTGCGCGTGGCCGACGCCTCCATCATGCCGCGCATCACCAGCGGCAACACCAATGCGCCGAGCATCATGATTGGCGAGAAATGCGCCGATCTGATGCGCTTGGCGGCTTGAGGAGTGACGCATATCAGTTGTCCATGGCACTGCGCGCCACCCGCATCGCATGAAACCTGGACGCCACGCCCGCACCACCGCCGTCATCCCCGCGCAGGCGGGGATCCAGGGGGCTTGGCGGGGGCACTGGATCCCCGCCTGCGCGGGGAT